>JAIFKY010000024.1 GCA_020049345.1 Anaerolinea sp. | reverse complement strand
AGTAGGTTGACATGTTTTTAAATTGGCAGCAAAACTTAGAGCCTGCTTTTTGACCACAAAGGCACGAAGTCTCAAAGACTCGAAGGGAAAAACTTTGTGGCTTTGCGTCTTGGTGACTTCGAGGTGAAGTTATTAAACATTCTCATAGCGCGAAAAATGCAAGTTGGTCAAGTTTTTTCTACTTTGAGAAAACCATGATTGCTGCGGGACTGAGCCTTGATGAGGGCTTCAATTGGCTTATAATTATGAAAGTTAACACACCAACCATCAGGGTGGGGAATGTTCCTCTTTAGCGTGGCAAGCCAATTGTTACCCGCAGGGGGCTGCGCCAGCAAGAGGTGGTTCCACTTCCCCTGAAATTCATATTTAAGGCATTCCATCCATGAGTGACGAAGATACCAAACCGACTGATTTTATCCGCGAGGCAGTTGCAGAAGATTTGAAAAGCGGACGCTTCAACTATGTTCGCACGCGCCTGCCCCCTGAGCCAAATGGCTATTTGCACATCGGGCATGTGAAGGCGTTTATGATCGACTACCTGATCGCGAAAGAAAATAACGGCGAGTTGATCTTGCGTTTTGACGACACAAACCCAGCAAAGGAAGAAACCGAGTTTGTGGATGCAATTATGGACGACGCGCGCTGGCTTGGCATTGAATGGGTTAAGGTAACTTATGCCTCTGACTATTTTGATGAACTGTACGAGTGGACGAAAAAACTTGTGCAAATGGGCAAAGCCTACGTGGATGATCAAACTCCTGAACAGGTCAGCGCCAACCGTGGCACATTGACTGAACCCGGAAAAAATTCCCCGTTCCGTGACCGCTCAGTGGAAGAGAATTTGGATTTGCTTGAACGCATGAAGAACGGCGAGTTCGCAGACGGCTCGCGGATTTTGCGCGCAAAAATTGACATGGCGCACCCAAACATTAACATGCGTGACCCAGCCATGTACCGCATTGTTCACCAGCCGCATCACCGCACGGGTGAAAAGTGGAAGATTTACCCGATGTACGATTGGACGCACGGACAAAACGACTCGATGGAAGGCATCACACATTCATTGTGTTCGCTGGAATACGAAAACCATCGTCCACTGTATGAATGGTTCCCGAAACAGTTGGGTGTGTTTGAGCCGCGTCAGATTGAGTTTGCGCGTTTGAAAATGAACTATACGTTAACAAGCAAGCGCAAATTGCGTCACCTTGTAGAAGAGAAAATCGTCGCAGGTTGGGATGATCCGCGTATGCCTACTTTGCGCGCCATGCGCCGCCGCGGATATACAGCCGAAGCAATTTTGGATTTTATCAATCGCGTGGGCGTTGCCAAAAACTACAGCGTCAGCGACATAGCGTTGCTCGAGTCGTGTGTGCGCGAAGACCTCAACAAAAAATCATTGCGCCGCATGGCGGTGTTGAAGCCGCTCAAAGTGGTGATTGATAATTATCCCGAAAATCAAACTGAAGAAATGGACGCGGTTAACAACCCTGAAGATCCATCGGCAGGCACGCGCAAAATTCCATTCTCGAAAACACTTTATATCGAGCAGGAAGATTTCCGCGAGACGCCGCCGCCAAAATATTATCGCCTGTTCCCCGGCAATGAAGTTCGGTTGCGCTATGCTTATTTCATTAAATGCACGCATGTGGTCAAAGATGAAAAGGGCGAGGTGATCGAAGTCCATGCCACGTATGATCCCGCCACACGCGGCGGAGATTCTGCCGATGGGCGCAAGGTGAAATCTACAATCCATTGGGTTTCTGCCGAACATGCCAAAGAAGCCGAAATTCGCATGTATGATCGCCTCTTCACAAAGGAAGACCCCGAGGAAGGCGAAGAAGGTTTCCTTGCGTGTATTAACCCCAATTCGCTGATCATTTCCACGGGATATGTGGAGCCGGCTCTCGCCTTACCCAAAGCAGGCGACCGATTCCAGTTTGAACGTCAGGGATATTTCTGCGCCGATGTTGATACCACGCCAGCCAAGCCGGTCTTTAATTTAACTGTGAATCTCAAAGACGGGTGGTCAAAGATCGAGAAGAAGACGAAGTAATAAAAAATAGCCATTTGTTGCGCGCCGTCTCGAAGGTTGATTTTTGGAAACCTTTGAGACGGCGCGCAATTTTATTTAACTGATGTTACGCGCGAACAACTCCGAATGAGTGAAATGATTATAGATTTGCTTCGGGATTGCAAACTGCGTAACATCAGTTACTTAAGTCACCTTACGCACCTAAAGAGTGATTCCCTGAGCGGAGCGAAGGGTCTCTACCTTGAGATAAGAGGTTCTTCGCTACGCTCAGAACGACACTACGTAAGGTGAGTTACTTAAAAAGCAAAGCAGATGACAAGATCGTTGACGTTTGTACCGCTTGAACCCGTCTTGATCAGATCTCCCAGCGGGTTGAAATAGGAATACGCGTCATTTCTTAACAAATAGTCTGGGGCGGTCATCCCAAGCATTTTCGCCCTTTGAGCAGTTTCGCCTGTTACCAAGGCGCCTGCCGCGTCGGTGGGACCGTCTTCGCCATCGGTTGCGAGCGAGATCAGCATTACATCCTGCAATCCAGCCAATACATCCACTGCGGCAAGCGCCAGTTGCTGGTTTCTGCCGCCTTTCCCATTGCCATTCAACTTAACGGTTGTTTCGCCGCCTGCCAGCAAACAAAACGGACGCTGGCGGGTTTGGATTGATTCCTTTAATTGCAAGGCGATTTCGCGCCCAATAATGCTTGCGTCGTCTTGCAAACCGGCGCGAAGGATTAAGGTTTCAAATGACTCTTTTTGCGCCTGACCCTGCGCGGCGCGTAAGGCAATTTCATTGCTGGCAATAATGGCGTTTTGTACTTTTTCAAAAACGGGATCTTTGGGTTTTAAAGTTTCGATCAACGCCGGGGTAATGGATGCGGGAATTTTATTTTTCAAGTTGTATTTTTCGATAATCGCCAGAGCATCTGCGCATGTGGTGGGATCAGGCGCGGTGGGTCCCGATGCAATTGCTTCCACAGAATCATTGACCACATCCGAAAGAAGCAGGCTGACGATGCGCGCGCCGCGCAAAGCGGCAGAACGCGCCAGTCCGCCGCCTTTGAGTTGATCAAGATGACGACGCAAAATATTAATCTCATCAATGCGCGCGCCGCAGGCTAACAAAGCCGAAGTGAGCGACTGTAAATCTTTCAGCGGGATGCGCGGCGCGGTCATCAATGCCGAGCCGCCGCCGGAGATGAGGCAAACAAGCAGATCATCTGGCGTGAGTTGTGCAGTAAATTTCAACGAGGCATTTCCTGCGGCAAGACTGGCAATGCCTGGAACTGGATGATCTCCCAGAATAACCGTAGCAGGCTTGCCCTGAGTTTTATCGAAGGGATCAACGCGCAGGGGCGAAGCGTGCTTGGTGATGATCAGGCTGTCGCACAATCTGGTTTCATCAGCCAGGGCAGAGGTCATGGCGTAGGCTGCTTTCCCCAATCCCAAGGCAAAGATACGGCGCGTGGTTGGCAGGGGATTTTCACGCAAATATTTTTTGACCGCCGCGCCTGGTTCAACCGCATTGAAAGCGGATGCCAGTGTGCGCATTACAGCGTTGCCGCGAGCGCAGGTCTTTAATGTGGATGTGTAAAATCGTTCAGGTTCAAACATGCTTTATAGTATAAACTCATCTATGATATGATTTCATAATTCGCCTGACTGATGGAGGACGCAATTGAATCTTTGGCAGAGAGCAGGTTTTTCTAAAAAAATATTTTTCTTTGCAATGCTTTGCGCGTTATTTGCTCCGCTTAATGTTCGCGCGCAAGCGCAGGCAAGTGTGACCATCATCGCGCAAGCCGGACTGGATGGTTTTTGCAAAGTTGATAAATGGCTGCCCGTGCATATTACAGTTGAAAACACAGGCGCGGATATTAATGCGCGTGTGCAAACTTCCTACAAAAATAGTCTGGGTGGACAAACTGTAAATGGTGTGGATATTCCCCTGCCTGCCACGTCGCGCAAGGAATTTTTTCTGTATGTTAAGCCCGAAGGATTAATGCGGACTTTTAACGTGAGTGTGTTGAATGGGAATAAAACGCTTGCGAGAAAAAACCTAAACATAAATTGCGCCAGCAACCCAACCTTGTTTGGCGTGTTGGCCGATAATCCATCCGCGTATACTTTGCTGAATAATGTGCGCCCGCTGACAGGCGCAACGCGAACCGCGCAATTAAATATTTCAGACCTGCCAGATCAGGTGCAAGGCTGGGGCATGTTGGATGCGCTGATCATCTCCAATGTGGATACCGGCACGCTGACTCTTGAACAAAAAAAAGCGCTTGAGTTATGGCTGGCGAATGGCGGAAAATTATTTGTCACGGGGGGTATTCAATGGCAAAGCATCACGGCTGGAATAAGCGACTTCTTGCCGATCCAATTAACGTCCACGCAAAAAGTAACGGGGCTTTCTGCCTTGTCGGCATACGCAATGGATTCAACTTTGCCAGAGTCCGATGCGATTTTGGCAACGGGCAAGGTGCAGGCAGATGCAAACATCCTTGTTGCGCAAAATGGAATCCCTGTCTTGATCGAAAAAGCAATTGGGTTTGGCAAAGTGTATTACTTTGCCGCTGACCCAGGCTTGAAACCGCTCAATGACTGGATCGGAATGCAGGCTATTTACGAGCATTTGCTCACTTTCGCCACATCCAAGCCATCCTGGGTAACTGGCACATGGACCAGTTCGTATCAAGCCAGCGCCGCGCTTGCCACCTTGCCCGAACTTGCGCTTCCATCTTTTATTTATGTTTGTTGCTGGCTTGGGTTATACATTACGATCATTGGTCCTGTAAATTATTTTATTCTGCGTCGCATGAAACGCGCGGAATTGGCGTGGATCACCGTGCCTGTGCTGGTTATCATTTTTACCAGTCTCGCCTATTTTTCAGGGTATTTATATCGTGGCACGCGCCCCATTTTGAATCGTCTGACTATGTTGCAAGCCTGGCAGGGTGTGGATCAAGCCAAAGCCGCCTCCCTCATCGGTGTCTATTCGCCGAGCCGAACCGCCTATAACGTGGAAAGTCAGGATCAATTTCTGATCTTTCCGTTCCCAGATTTAAATGGAAACTTGCAGGGAAATAGCAATTGGCTGTCGCTTAAAAGTGATGCGGGAAATACCCTGCCAGATGTCCGCGTGGAAATTGGCGGGATGCAATCGCTTGCAGTTGATGGCGTCATGCCTTCTCTCGCAGTCCAACACGATCTTACGCTCACGCTCACAGATAATATTCCTGTTCTTAAAGGAAGCATTACCAACACAAGCAAATACACGTTAAAAGATGCCGTCTTTGTCACCACCAACGGCTGGGAATTAATTGGAGACATTGCGCCGCAGGAAAGCAAAGATGTGAGCATCAAGTTTATTAATAATTCCAGCGCTCAATCTACAGACCGGTATACGGTTATGTCCAATTTGGGGCTGGATTCCTATTCACAAGACCTGGTCAAGCGACGACATGCTTCATTCTTTGAAACAGTCACAATGTCTAATTACGGCTATATCTATGCCAAATCTGGCGTTTATTTAATGGGGTGGTTGGATAATGAAATTCCTGCTCCCGTCGAACTGCAAGATCAGGAGATAAACGCCACAGATACCCTGCTTTATTTTGAAAAACTTACCCCCACTCTTAAAACAGAAGCAGGAAAATTAATGCTTCCCTCCAGCCTATACTCATGGGAGACAACGCTTGGAGACACGCTTTTACTAGTCAATAATAGTTTGGGGCAGGATGGATATAGTGTGCGTTTCCAGCCCAGCGTGCCAGTCCACTTCAGCAAAGTGGATTCGCTGAAACTTGCCATCGGAACAAACACCGCGCCCGATAAAATACAAATCACACTTTGGAATTTTGAAACCCAAACATGGGAGCCGATTACGATGGATTTAGGCGAAGCCAACGTCCCCGAAGCATGGCAATATGTAGGCATGGATGGCGAGATATTACTGCACCTCAATGGCGATCCAAATGACTACATCCAAATCACCTCCATTGACTTCGTATTAATGGTGCGTCCATGAGCGCGATCATTGAAATCAAAAACCTGACCAAGCGTTTCAAGAAACGCATCGCTGTCAACAACATCAATTTCAATATTGAAGACGGAGAGATTTTTGGGTTGGTTGGTCCCAACGGTGCGGGAAAAACCACCACCATGCGTATGCTCGTCACTTTGCTCAAACCTGATCAGGGTGAAATTCTCGTTGGCGGATATTCCATTCGCAAAAAGCCAAATGATGTGCGCCGCCAGATCGGCTTCATGCCCGACTCATTCGGCGTGTACGGCGACATGACCGTGCAGGAATATCTTGATTTTTTTGGCGCCTGTTACAAAGTTCACCCACAGCAACGCGTGCGCTTAATTACGGATCTGCTCGATCTTGTGGATTTGGGACATCGCCGCGATGATATGGTGGACACCCTCTCAACTGGACTTAAACAACGCCTCGGACTCGCCCGTGTGCTGATCCACGACCCGAGCATTCTCGTACTCGACGAGCCTGCCTCGGGACTTGATCCACGCGCCAGAGTCGAAATCCGCGAGTTATTGCTGGAAGTTGCCCGCCTTGGCAAGACCATCCTTTTTTCCAGCCACATCCTTGCAGATGTGGGCGAACTTTGTTCGCGCGTAGGGATCATCGAAGACGGCAAATTGGTGGCGCTTGGTACTTTACAACAATTAAGCGAACATGTCATGCCGCACCGCCAACTACACATTGGACTGCTGAACCGAAAAGAGGAAGCGCAAAGCATGTTGCAATCCATGCCCGGCGTTTCAGAAGTCCGCGCGGTGGAAAATGGGCGCATCTCGCTCGAAGTGGATTTCAGCGGAGACGATGAAGCCATTCATCAACTGCTTGCCAAATTATTGGAGCAGGGACTCCCCATCATCCATTTCAGCGAAGAATCGAACAACCTCGAAGAAGTCTTCATGCGTACCACGAAGGGAATCGTGTCTTAGATGGAAACAACACCCCGCAAACCCTCCGCGCTGAAAAAACTTTTCAGCCGCACGATGGATAATCCCATCATCACCAAGGAATTGAAAGGTCGAATGCGCGGACGACAGGGAGTCTTCAATATCACCGCGTATCTTTCATTGATCAGTTTCTTTATTTTTTTGTTCTACTTTTTTCTGACCTTGGATGGAAGTAACTCAAATGGTGACCCAGACTTTCTGCAAACAGTCGGCAAGGCGATTTTTAGCATAGTGGTTCTGCTTGAATTATTGATGATCGGTTTCATTGGTCCCGCGTTAACCGCAGGTTCAATTTCTTCAGAGCGCGAACACAAAACCCTTGATCTGTTGCGCGCCTCCCTACTTTCAGCGCGCGAACTGGTATTTGGAAAACTAAATTCAGCGGTTGTATTTTTGCTTCTTCTGGTATTCACTGCAATTCCCATCCAAAGCCTTGCTTTTTTTCTGGGCGGCGTAGGCATGGCTGAAATGGTCGTTTCCACTTTGATGCTGGTGGTCACTGCCATTTTCTTCTGTACGCTGGGATTATTTTTTTCAAGTTTTTCAAAACGCACATTAATTGCAACCGTACTCACTTACGGTTCCATCCTGATTTCCTTTATCCTGTTTATTCTTCTCTTCTTTTTTGTCAGCATTTTTGACTCATACGGTAATTACCCCCCGCTGTTGATTGATAACGTCCTGACCATTGCCGCCTGGATTTTGTTTTCAACCAATCCATTCTTTGCGGCAATCATCAGTGAGACAACCCTGGTGGAAAGTCAGACCCTTTACACGACAACCGATATCTTCTTCGGAAACACAGCGCTTATCCTGCCCTCACCCTGGATTATCTACATCGCTTTTTACATTTTCCTGACAATTATCTTGATTGGGCTGAGCGTTTATTTCGTCAACCGCCCTGATCGCTAAACGCCAGAGGAACAAAATTGGAAACAACCACGTCATCCGTGCAGGAAAACCCCGTTCGCTGGAATCTCATCCACCGAGTGATGGATAACCCGATCATCTCGAAAGAGTTGAAAGGCAGAATGCGGGGCAGGCAGGGCTTCATCATGTTAACTGCCTACCTTGTGCTGATTAGTCTGGTAATTGCCGGTGTGTACCTTTATTTGGCAGACGATATAAATAGATCAACAGCCGATCCGTACGCCCTGCAGGAAATTGGCAGAGCCGTTTTTAACACGGTCGTTATGTTTGAAATTTTGCTGGTCGTCCTCATCGGTCCCGCGTTGACATCGGGCTCAATCTCATCGGAACGGGAACGCGGCACATTTGACTTATTGCGAACCACCCTGCTTTCATCGCGCGCGCTGGTTTTTGGCAAACTTGGTGCGGCAATTGCCTACCTGTTGTTGCTTATTTTCGCCGCTGTGCCTCTGCAAAGCCTCGCCTTTTTTCTTGGCGGCGTGGGGCTGGGAGAAATGGTCATCTCGCTCATCATGCTGATAACTTCGACTCTGTTATTTTGCACCATGGGAATCTATTTCTCAGGCATTGCCCGAAAAACCTCCACCGCAAATGCTTTTACATATGGAACCATGTTAATTCCCATTGTTGTTGGCGGGATTCTCTATTTCCTGATGACCGCAGGCGATCTCGATCTTTCCTCCGCATCCATTGAGTTGCAGGTCATCATGGTCGTCCTTATCTGGTTAATGCTTTCCTCCAACCCTTTTACTGCCGCGCTTGTTTCTGAAATTGTGCTGGAGGAGGAGCAAAGCCTTTTTATATTTACCCTTTCAGATTCAAATATTTCGATGACCGTACTTTCGCCCTGGATTTATTACACCATCTTCTCTGTGACTCTGACCTTTTTAATGATATGGTTAATCGTGTTTTACTTGAATCGGTATGAACGATAAAATGATCAATCAACTCACTCAAACCCTCGCGCAATGGATTCGCTGGATGCGCCTGCAACGCGCCATCACCTGGTCTTTACGCGGACTGGCGGCGGCGTTGGGGCTGTCTCTGCTTTTGGGCGGCATTGGGTTGGTTCAGGCAAAGTTGCTCAAAGTAGAATTTCTAACGCTGATTATTTTCTGCATTGTGGTCTTGCCCGTGCTGTTTGCAACCGTGGCTTACATTTGGAAAATCCATCCCATGCAAGCGGCGCGCTATTTTGACCGCGCCTTTCATCTGGATGAACGAGTCAGCACCGCGCTGGAATTGCAGGCGGAGAATCATGCGGTGGAAATGATTCAGAAACAGTTGGATGACGCGGTGAACGCCTCGCGCAAAATCAAACCCAGCCGTGACCTGCCTTTGCGATTCTCAAAGATTGACCTAGCCTCAGCCTTGTTCTTCACTTTGCTCATCGGCGCTCTTTGGTTTCGCGGCGAGACTCTGTTCAACGCCGCCAGCCAACAGCGCAAGGTGGAAGAAGCCATCGCGGCACAGCAAACCCAAATTGAAGAAATCATCAAGGAAATAAAAGCCAACGAGTCTTTAAGCGATGAACAAAAACAGGCGCTTGCCAAACCGCTGGAAGATGCACTGAGCCAATTGAAAGAAAACCCAACAATGGAAGGATCAGTTTCCACGTTGGTAAGCACCAGCGAAAAACTAAAAGCCATGAACAGCCCGCAGGCAACTCAAACCATGCAGGCGTTGAAAGAGGCGGGCGGTTCGCTTTCCGCGCAGGAAGGGACTCCGCTGGAAGATGTGGGAAAAAGTTTAGCCAATGGAGATATCACCAACGCCGCCACCAAACTGGCAAACATGGATTTAAGCCAGATGACTCCAGAACAGTTGCAAAAACTTGCCGAACAAATGGAAGCGATGGCAAACTCACTGGCGGCGACAAATCCGCAACTGGCGCAACAATTAAAAGATGCGGCGCAGGCAATCCGCAGTGGAGATTTGACAAAGGCACAGCAGGCAATGACAGGCGCGGCAAATCAAATGGCGCAGACGGGGCAACAACTCAACGCTTCGCAAATGGCAAATCAGGCGGCGGGTCAATTGCAACAGGGCGCGGGTCAAATCCTTGCGGCGGGTGGCGGACAAACTCCGTCACAGGGCGGCGCGATGGCACAAGGTCAAAGCCAGCAGGGTGGACAAAGCAACGGAGGCGGCGGATCAGGCTCGGGGTCGGGTTCTGCGCCACAGAGCGACCAGTCCGGGGGCGAAGCATCCAGTTCTCCAATCGAGCAAAATAATGGAGCGGGCAATGGCGGCGAATCGGCTTACGAACAAATCTACGCTCCCGCACTTTTGGGCGGCGCGGGCG
>JAIFKY010000152.1 GCA_020049345.1 Anaerolinea sp. | reverse complement strand
TCGGAATTACACTGATCGGGGTTCTGGCTGGCGCGGTCGGCGGCGCAACAATTGCAGAATCATTGGCAAATGCATTGCAAAATATTCCCTATATCGGCGAGTACAGCACCTCGATTGCATTGGGTATCGTGGTCATATCCATCACGACCCTCACCATCTGGTTGGGCGAACTGGTGCCAAAAAGGTTGGGACTTAATAGCCCGGAAAAGATTGCCCAGATTGTAGCGGGACCGATGCTCTTTCTTTCAAAAGTCTTCTCTCCTTTCATCAGACTTATGAGCGGGGCAACAAATTTCGTTCTACGCCTGCTCGGGGTCAATGCCTCCTCAGAACCGCCCATTACAGAAGAAGAACTTCAAATGCTTATCAGTCAGGGCACACAGGCGGGAGTTTTCCAGGAGGCAGAGCAGGATATGGTCGAGGGAATTTTCAGCCTCGGCGATTCGCGTGTGTATTCCTTGATGACTCCGCGCACAGAATTGGTCTGGTTCGACATCGCAGATACCATCGAAGAGATCAGGGAAAAAATTGCGGAATGTCCCTATTCACGATTTCCCGTCCGACAGGATTCGCTGGAAACCATCCTCGGCATTGTCAAATCACGCGACCTGCTGGTCGAAAGTTTATCGGGCAAAGAGATAGACCTGAAAGCCCTGCTCAAGCCCGCGTTTTTCATCCCCGAAACCATGTTCGCCTCGCGCGCACTGGAATTGTTTAAAGAAAAAAACACGGAATTGCTTTTGGTGGTGGACGAGTTCGGCGGCTTGCAGGGACTTCTGACCATCAACGATATTTTGGAAGAAATTGTCGGCGCAATGGAGTTCGAGGAGCCGCAAGCCACTCAACGGCAGGATGGTTCCTGGCTGTTGGATGGCATGTTGGAAGTGGATGAATTTAAGGAACTCTTTGACTTCCAGACGCTTCCACATGAAGATGAATATGAAACGTTGAGCGGATTCATGATGACATCACTTGGACGTGTGCCGCAAGCCTCAGAAAGTTTCGAGTGGAGCGGGTTTCGCTTTGAGGTGATGGACATGGACGGCCGCCGCGTAGACAAGGTGCTGGTCACCACCTTGCCGAAGGCACAGTAACAAACTGGACTCAACGTCTCCCGACGTTGAAAAAAACTGCGAAGGTCAAAAGTCGGGAGACGTTTGACTCCAAAATCAACTCAAGGATAGCCCATGACAGCCTATGTAATTGTGGATATTGAAATCAGCGACCCCGAAGGATACAAGGAATACGTCAAAATGGCGCCAGAAGCGGTGAAGTTGTACGGCGGAAAATACCTCGCGCGCGGCGGTCCAAACGAAACGCTGGAAGGCGACTGGCAAGCCAACCGCCTTGTCATCCTTGAGTTTCCATCTGCCGAGCAGGCAAAAGCGTGGCTAAATTCCGACGAGTACGCGCCCGCCCGCGCGCTTCGACATCAGTATGCGAAAACGAATATGGTAGTCGTAGAGGGAACGTAGATTATGTCATTGCGAGGAGGGTTCTTGTTCTTCCCGACGAAGCAATCTCCTAGCGTTGGGAGGCTGCTTCGGCTCACCTGCCCTAGCGGGCGGTGCCAGGGAAGAACAAAAACGCCTCGCAGCGACATTAGAAAAATCAAGGTATAATTTTTGCCGTATGAGCCTAGAAACCAACTCCAGTAAAACAAAAATCTGCCCCACCTGCGGAACACGCCTGAGCGAAAACGCAGCCCGCTGTCTGGTATGCGGAACAGAATTCACCGCTAAGCCTGAACCCAAAGCCGCCAAAAAGGTAGAGAAATCGGTGCAAGCCAGCCGTATGCCTGTGGTCACGTTGAGTTTACCTGCCGCAGTGGGTATTCTTGCGGTGGTGGTCATTATCGCCGCGGCTATCGCGTTCTTATCGCTACGCGCAAGCGCACCGGAAGGAACATTCGAGACTGTGGAAACCTCCACTCCCACCGAAACGCCCACAGCCACCCTACCAGCCACAGCCACTTTGCCGCCAACCGACGCCCCCACAGCTACGCTCCAGCCTCCATTTGAATACACCGTTTCCGCCGGAGACGGTACCTGCGGATTCATAGCGGCTCAATTTAGCGTCTCAGTTCAAAGCATTATCATCGAGAACAACTTGGCTTCCAGTTGCCCGATTAGCGTGGGACAGGTTCTCAAGATTCCCTACCCCACTCCCACCATTCCGCCGCCAGCAACCAGCACCCCCCTACCGGCAAACGCTACCCTACAGGCATGTGAAACCGTGCCGATCACTGTCCAGGATGGCGACACCCTATCCACAATTGCGGCAAATTATGCCGTCCCGCCTGAGGCGATCAAATCATTTAATGGAAAGACAACCGATAATGTTTTCCTCGGCGAGAATTTGCTGATTCCGCTTTGTATGCGGGCTGCCACGCCTGGTCCCACACCCACAGCGACCATCCCTCCGCCCTACCCCGCCCCGAACCTGCTTCTGCCTGCGGATGGCGCTGCCTTCACCCTGGCAAACGACGTAGTCACCCTGCAATGGGCATCGGTTGGCACATTGCGTGATGCCGAAGCCTATCAAATCACCGTGGAAGACATCACCGCCGACCAGACCCGCCGCCTGACAGATTTTGTGACAGACACCAAGTACATCGTACCGACCTCCTACCGCCCGAAGGATAACGTGGCGCATATCCTGCGCTGGTGGATTACCCCCGTCCGCCAAGCTGGAACCGACGACCAAGGTCAGCCCATCTGGGTGAATGCTGGCGCTGTCAGCGAGAAGCACGACTTTAGCTGGGTTGGCGTCGCCGTCGAAGGCACGCCCAATCCGTAACTGAAACAAGTTTGAAATCAAAAAAGTTCCCTGTCAGTTTGACAGGGAACTTTTTTTACTGGCATAGTTTGACAGGGAACTTTTTTTACTGGCATAAAAGATCAACCTCTGTGCTTCCAATTTAAGCAAATTGGGGTATAGGAATTTATAAATTTCGCAATAGGGAGAACGAACATCATAACGACCTGTAGCACGGAAGGTCACAAGCGGGCATCCCCCGCCGCAATAGTTTTGCCATTGGCATGTATTACATTCATTTTTTTGATGAACGGGCAGGTTTTGCAAGCCTGTTTTATCCTGACGCAAGTCGGCAAGCGGGTCTGCGGCATGAATATCAGTGACAGTATTGGACATATCCATTTGACATTTTGCCACACGCCCGGAAGGGTGAACGACGAGATAATCCAACCCCGCTCCGCAAGTGTGCTGGTGAGGGGCAACAAACGAGGCACGGTCAGCAAGCGAGCCAAGCAGGCTGCGTGAAGGGAATTGGGACGCAATCACCTGCAAAGCCTGAGACAGATATTGAATGGCGTCAGCATCTGTGAAACCCAGGTCGCGGGTGTTTTGCGAGCAATCGTTTTCACGATAGAAATTAAATGCAAAACGCAGGTTCTTACTCAACAGATAAGCCACCGTTTCAGGCAGAGCCGCCAGGTTTCTGTCAGAAATTGTGATGGAGATCAGCGGGTCAAGCCCGGCGTTCAGGCTTTCATGGATTGCATTTTCCACACGGGCAAAAGTGGGGGCGCCGTTTGCAAATTTACGGTGAGCATCGTGGGATGCACCCACGCCGTCCAGTGAAATCATCAGGCGCAAGCCAAGCGATTTTATAACGGCCGCTTTTTCTTTCGTGAGCAAGGTACCGTTTGTGAGTACCACTTCTTCCAGTTCGATTCCCTGTTGGGAGGCAGCAGCGCTGGCATAGGCGTGAATGGATTGAAGCAGGTCAAACTTAAGCAAAGGTTCGCCGCCGGCATATTTGAGTTTTATTTTTGGGTAGCCATGCGTGAACGCCATTTCGAGCAATTTATCCACAGTTTGTTTGGCTGTTTCAAGGCTCATAAAAATGGGGCGATGCGGCAGGTAGCAATAGTCACAGCGCAGGTTGCAGGAATCAGTTAAATGCAGCCAGGCGGTTAAGACTCGTGATTCGGCGGCAGGCTGAGGATTCGGGTTGGTATCAGCAACAGGGTGAAGCAGACCCGTATAAATCAACGTTTGAATTGCGCTTTGATCAATTCCGTCAGTCTCGTGCAAGGTCTGGGGCTTTGCAAACGAATCCAACATGCGTGTGGCAGATGGATTCAAAACCACGAGGGAAACGGGTCCATTTGGGTTGAAGTAAGCCTGCCAGTTTTTTGAGGAGGCATCAAGCGGGGAAATATTCCGATTTATCTGCCACCCTCCCTGCAAGGGTTGTGTTTTCTGTTGTGGAGAAAGATCGAGCGCGCAGGCGCAATCACAATCATTTTGCGTGGAGGATTCAGGCGGCGGATAAAGAATGATGGGGGTATCTTCGATTTTCCTCATTGAGCACCTCTATTTCCACAACTCATAGCCGCCAAACCGCTCATCCAACCAGCGCAGAATACGTGGCGTTTTCCCATCCTGCATATTTGACCTTAATTCAGGCTCAATTTGGTCTCTGACAATTTCATACACTTGTGGAAGAAGGTTGTTTTCCCAGTCCGGTATCTTGCTGAGGTTTTTCTCAAGCCCATTTTCAGCGCGTTTTACATCATACGAGGTCTGCCCGACCAAATAGTTGTATTCGAGCGAAAGAGCCGCGCTCCGAATAGCCGGGTATAACTCGACTTTCTTTTCTTTATAATTTCTAAAGGCGATTGAACTTCGCAACATTTCCATCTTTCCAAGAATAACCCAACGCAGCGATTCGGCATCTGCCTGTCCAATCACTGGGGGCCACAAATATTCACTGCCAATGATATGTTCAGTTACATCAAATATGCGTTGCAAGTCTGTTTCAGTTCGCTGATAGAAATAGTGAAACCCCAAATTGATAAAAGCCATGAGGGGCCAGTAGGGACTTCCGCCCGCCCGTTGGGCTTGCGCCTGAATTTGATCCTGCCACTTGTCCACGTCAGAGGGGCGCGCGAGTCCTGCCGCCTGCTGGAGACGCAAGACAGAAAGTGTCATGGCGGTCTTATAACGTGAAGTATCCTCTTCACCGCGCTCTTTTAAGATTACGGCGGTCTCGCGCCAAAGTGTTCCACTTTCATTAAGCGCAATCACCCAACTTTCATTGTCCTTATCTTTTAAAATCTCAATGGCGCCCTGTGGAATGGTAACAATCATGGCATTGGGAGACAGCTCGAGTTTTTCACGCACAAAATCCATGCCTTCAAGGTAAGCCAGCCCATCTGGAATAAGACGCATCCATTCATTTTTCCAATCCATGATGTTTTCATTCACGCATTGTCCCCATTCGGTGCGGCGGGCAGTGGCGAGATTAATAAGCACCAACCCTTCAAAACGCGGATTGGAGCGTCCTTTTTGCAGGAGGCTGTAGGCTTTTTGGGCAATTTCGAACGAATGAGACGGACGCCCAGTTCTCAAAATAACCCACGACATCACGTTCAAAGCGCGAGTCTGCCCTCTCACGTCATTGGTCTCCACGGCAATCTCCACTGCTTCGCGCACAGTAGACTCAGCGCGGCGATCCAAGCCTAAAACAGACATGGCATACGCCTGGTTGACCAACATACCGCTTAAACTGCTTAAGTGTAATTTTCTGGTGCGGCTTGTCGCCTCTTTGTAGTGCCCAAGCGCTTTTTGATATTCGCCCCTCAAGCGCGCTTCATAGCCTGCGTAATTGTGAATATTTGCAAGCAGGGTGTCCTTCGCCAGCCTAATTTCCTCGTCATCCACTTCCTCAATAAAACGCAGGGCATTTACAATAAAATAACCCGGGTTTTTATTGAGCAAGCCAGTACGAGTGGATGACTGTCGTTGTTTAATGGTTAGAGTGCTTTTGACAAAATGCCAATAGGCTTGAATAAATGAGGGCAGGTCAGGCAATATGGGGGTAGCTAATTTTTTTTCTGCTTCTTCAATTTGTCCTTCCTCTATATCAATTTCAGCACTGCGGATTTCCTCGTCCCATTTGATATATAGTTCCAGTTCGCCCGGCATGGGGGAGAATGTCCGCATCTGTTGCATGGTGCGGTCCAATTCAAGGTGAATGAGGGATTGGATAACCATGTCGCCCATACTCATGGCATCGCTCATGAGAGCAAAGTAATGGGCATACCCTTCCATGCCGTAATACCACAAGGCATAGTGCATATTTTCGATACGCGCCAAATGCCAGAGATTGGCGTGACGCGCGCGCAGATTGGGAAATTGCGCAAGCAGGGTACGTTGATCCAAAATTTTAGCTTCGTAATATTCCCGAACCTTTGCGGAGACTTCCAAACTACGCTCATGAGGAATGGGCTTATACCTTGCAAACAGGTCGTAGATTTCATCATGCAGGAAATAAGGGCGGGGAGAATCACCCGGACGTTTTTTTACAAGGGCAAGATTTTCTGCCTCTTTGAGATTTTTGTGCGCCTCTTCGACTGTTAGATTCATGACACTGGCAAGCAGGGTGGCATCCACGCCTTTGCGCAAGCCTGACATGGTTTGAAGGATGGTTCCCAAAGGTGAAACAAGCGTTTGAATATGCTCGACGAGGGCTTTGTCCAGATTAAGTTCGTGAAGCGGCGTGGTTTTGGGGTCTCTGGAGTAAAAGCCTGAGGGCAGGCTGCTGCCCGTTCGCAAAATATCAGCAACGATGGCGAGGCGAAGCGGCTTTCCCTGAGTTTGCGAATAAAGCGACTCATGTCCCCACTCTTCGAGATAGTCACGAATACGCGTGGCGCCCCTGACATCTTTTTTTCCCTCCACAAGTTCTGCTGTCTTTTCAAGATACAGTTTGCAAGAATCTTTATCAAGGTTGCCAAGAGACTCGTGAAGCGATTTTGCAAAATGCCTGGGAAGGTTATCGAATAGATACCTCTTCAAAGTGCTCGGGCGCCCTGCCATGACCCAGATCACCGAGCCGGTAATTCGAGAAAATAGTTTTGGAAGCCATTCTGCAATGTTGTCCTGGGGACGTTTGGAGGCATACTGCGAAAGATAAAGCGCCACAACTTCCACCGTATCCAGCATGATCCAGAGCGGGGTTGTGTGGCTAACTTCGTTGAGCGCGCGCACCAGGGCTGATTGCGCTTTTTCCCAATTGGATTCTTCAACGGCGTTATCATGCGAATCACGCGCCTGCTGCATGGCATCAAAATACATGCGAAACTCACTCATCGGTATTCCCTGATTGGAAAGCAGTTCCGCCAGCCCGGAAGCAAAGCCATAAGGTGTTTGATATTCAAGGTGGTACATATCCAAAATATAGGGCAGGCTAATGCCGCGCGCCTGAAGTTGAAGTTCGCGCAAAATAGCGGTCTTTCCCACACCGCCCTCCCCTTCAAGGTAAACAAGGGTTGGTCTTCCGTAATGGGCAACTTTCAGGATTTGATTTAGAAGCGCGTCCCGTCCAATGAGATGGATTTGATAGGAAGCGAGCAAAGGGATCGTGGACATATTTTTTCAACCTCCATTTTTAATGACGCGGTAATTTTCGGGTTCTTTGAGAAAAAGCCAGGCTTGTAATTCATTGCGTATGGGTTCGTACCATACCAAACTGGAATCAAGCCAAAACAGGTTTCGCAACTTTGTTTCCAAAGCAGGCGGGGTATAAACATCACAAAGTCCCGCTTTTTCGATCATCCGATTCATGGTGGCATAATCCTGTTTACCCGCGCAGGCTTGAAAAGCAAACAAGCACAAATGGCTCAATGGATCGTTGGGCAAATCATCGCCAGAGACCGATTTCCACCAATCCATCAGGATTTGATAGAGGGCAGACTCAAGGTTTTGTTGTTCAACAGGCGAGGCGCACCATTGTTTGACCAGCAAGGGAATATGTTCGGAGGCAGAAAATAGAATAGCCTCGGCTTCGGAATGTTTGGAGCGACAGTTCAACACCGTGCGAAGGTCGTTCAAGCCTTTATTGGTTAACGCAGGGATACGCACAGGGGACACATGTGGCACACGCTGTCCCCAAACGGTTTCCCTGCCAACCTGACACTGACAAATCAACGCTCCGCCATGCCAGTAAGGAAGCAAGACCTCGCGTTCAAACTCAAGAATTTGTTCGTCGTCTTGAGTGGCAGGGACATTATCCAAAAGCATGAAGCGCTGGGGCTTGGCTACATTTGGATGCAGTTTTTCCAACGTGAGATTGACAAACTGATGAGTCGTATATTTAAACCGCTCTTTAAGATCCACCACAATACCGTCATGTTTTTGAGCCAGAAAATTAAGCAACCAGGTTTTGCCAACACCGGGATAGCCAAACAAGGCGATCATGCGATCTTCTGTTTTGATCGCTTCTTTGCGCCACGAATTAACCCGCTCCTGTGTGAGTTTATCAATGTCGGTAAAATGGTCATTTGGATTTGAAGAAAGTCTGTTCAGCATAGGTTAATCCCCGGGGAATCCATACTGGTTTCCTGCTTCAATCAATCGCGCAGGCGAGCCAGCGGCTTTGTCCAGAAGTTCATCAAGCGGAAAATCTTCGACACGCAAATCCTTTGTCTGCTTGATGCGCTTCGTAATCATGTATTTGAGTTGTTCCCGCTCCCAATGCAAGGTCTCCACTGATAGAGAGCGCCGTACCTTCATGGAGTACAAAGGGGCAGGGACAAAGAGTTTCAGGACGGCAATCGAATTCAACCCGGCGCGTTCGATCAACTCCAGCCAGCCATCCACAGCGGCGGCGTCTTTGAATTCAATCCACACAAAAGCATAAAATTGATCATCCTGCACACGCGGGCGAGCCGCATTGAGCATGGCGCGCGTAATGGATTTGATCAACTCCGAAAATTGCAGGTGCGATTGATATACCACCCCATTATCTGCATCGAACAATGCCAGCCCCACCACTTCCTTTTCCTTATTTGATAACCCTGCCTCGTCAATTTTCAACAACAAAGCGGAAAAATCCCCTGCCTGGCGGATGAGAAAAGAAGCGATCATCTGCTGGGCGGAAGTCGGCGCGTTTAACAACCAGAAGGGGTCTTCCACCAAATCGCGGATCAACTGGTCAAACAGAGCCTGTTCCACAAGAGACCAGAAGACAGCTTCTTCAGCATTGCCATGTAATTGAAGGAAGATGGAGAGGGAAGGCTTGCTTCCCCAAAAACGGCGCACATGCCGCCCCATCAGAATCAGCGTCGTGGAACCCATGCCGCGTTCAGCCGCAATGCAAAGCGGTTGCGCGCTAATCACTTTATCCCAAATCGGGTGCTCCTCCCAAAAAAAGCCCAATGGTTGGCGCATATCAGATTGGATCAGCCTGCGTGACAAGCGCGGGTCAAACTCTGCTTTTACGGGACCAAACGGTGTACGCCACTTGATGTATCTATTGAAATAGCGCTTTAGGTACTGTTCCGCGTGAGGGGTCAGTGAATACAAAGGTTCGGCAGTCCACAGTGAGGCATTCCTGCCAAGCAGGTTGGGCGGGTATTCTTCCTCGTTTTCCCATTCCATTAATTTGATTTTCAAGGCAATCATGAATTTTGAGTTTTCACTCTTCACTTCTGCCAGTTTCCCGCTCAGATAGCGTCCACTGGCGCCGTTGGTGAACCACTTGGACTTTAACTGCTCCAACGCGGATTTCACTTCTTCATCAGTATTTTCGGCAACAAGGTTGGGTATGACAGAGGCAATAACTTTGCACAGTTCGTCCACATTGTCCACGCCCAAAATGCCAAAAGCCTTCAAGCCGTAATCAAGCAATTGTTCAAAAGTGGAAATTTCGCTCAAGCCGTTTTTTGAAAAGCAACATATTGTTTGAAATTCATCGCCGGTTAGAAAGTCAATATCCTTGTTGGCTTTTCCCAGCCAGGTTTTAAAATCTTCTTTGGAATTTTCTTCCGACAATTTTCGGGTGATTTCCTTGCGGAAATTGAACGCCCAAATACGCGCGCGGAAATATTCATCTTGTTTTGTTTTGAACACACGCTCCGCCGCCGAGAAGACTACATCATTCTTATTAAAACCCCAATTCTTGATACGTTCCATCAGGGAGGAATACTGCAAGCCAATATCCGCCGCCGCCCGCCCGGAAACCTGGCGCAGTTCTTCAATATCCGATTCCAATTCCTTTTGTCTTAGCAGGCGCATGGTTTCCAAATTTTTATAAGTTTGAAAAATGCCAACGCCTGTGGCAAGCGCGCCCGCCACCATCGTCAAGGATGGGGTGCCAAAGAGAATATAAAAGAAGCGTGCAAATAATGCTCCAGATTCAGATTGCCCGCGCAAGGGAATATCATTTGCAAGCTGGTCATTGACATAAATATTCAGGGGAATTTGAATGTCTGGAGCGGGTCGGACGGGAGTATAAATATACAGGGAATAACGCGGCGCGGCTGTTTCTGTTTTCCCCGTCTTAACTTGTAAAGAAGGCGCAACCTCGTCCCGCTTTTGGTCGAGCCAGATGATGTCTTGCGTGCTGGAGAAGGAAAGTTCCGCCTCATCTGCACAGGCAGCATCAGTCTTCCAAACCCAGAAAGTTATCTGCTTTGCCTGACTGCCCTGACTGGCATATAAGATCGGCACCGAAAGCGGAAACCGCGCCCGCATGGAGTAACAGGAGTCCAGCACAATTTCATTTGTAACCGAGGTGGGCCAATAAGAAAAATAGGGATATAAAACCTGATAGGCGACAGAGACCAGAACATATCCAATCAGAAAAGCCACAAACCGCCACTGAAATATTTTGGCTTTATTTCCTTGTTCTTTATTATCCATAATCTCGCCCTTTTCTGCATCCATGAAAACAAACAGTTGAAGACAGAATACGACGAAAAACTCAAACTGGCAAGTGCCATTATTCCTGAATTATTTTGCCCTGACGACAGCGATCAGCGGAGAAAAAGCCTGGGGTGGAGCGATCAGGCACGAGCGGTTGCGAAGCGTGAATCGGTGTGAAAAACTGCCAGCGGAGCAAATCCACAAGGCGTGTTCCATCTCCCGATTCGCCGATAGGATGTAAAATTTTGCAAGCAACGGTTGTCTGTATTTTACAAATCAAAACCAAGGAATCATAAAATGGGCAAACGCGAAGAAATTCTCAAGATGATTGAAAGTTCACATGCCGCAATGATGGCTCAATTAAATGAGATTGATAAACAGCGCAAGATTTATCCTTTGTGGACGATCCGCGAGATCATCGCTCATCTTTCAGGCTGGGATGACGCCGCCGTTGGGTTTGTCAACGCCCTGCTCAAGGGTGAGACGCCGCCGATTCCTGCTCCGCGCGGACCAGAAGTTTACAATGAAGAAACGGTCAGTACCCGCGAAGGATTAAGCTATGATCACATTGTACGAGAGTATGTGAACACCCGCGCCAAACTGGTTGCCTTGATACGCCAGATGACGGAGGAAATGGTGACACAAAAATCCATTTTGCCGTGGGGCGAGGAAGGTTCGCTGGAAAGTATTGTGCAGGTGTTTGGTCCGCATGAGATGGAACACGCAATGGATGTGAAAAAGATTATCGAGGAAAACAAGTAGGGCAAATTAATCTCTTATAATATCGGAAGCCTTTCACGGCTTCCGATATTTTTTATTTCAAGAGGAAATATTAAATGGATATTCGTTCTTTCAATCGTGATGCCTGGGATCGTCAGGTACAGTCAGGCAAAAACCCGTGGACAGTTCCTGTCTCGCCTGAATTAATTGCACGCGCGCGAACTGGTGATTGGTCTGTGGTGCTGACAGAGAACAAGCCCGTTCCGCGTGAGTGGTTCCCGCCCATGCAGGGACTGAAAGTCCTGGGGTTGGCTTGCGGCGGCGGACAACAGGGTCCGATCATGGCGGCGGCTGGCGCGGAGGTGACGATCTTCGACAACTCGCCCGCTCAACTGGCGCGTGACCGTGAAGTTGCGGAACGTGACGGCTTGAACATCCGCACGGTGGAAGGCGACATGCGCGATCTTTCGGCATTTGCAGATGAAAGTTTTGATTTCATCTTTCACCCTGTTTCCAATTTGTTTATCCATGAGATCAGACCCGTCTGGAAAGAGGCGTATCGCGTGCTGCGTCGCGGTGGGACGATGCTGGCAGGCTTCATGAACCCTGTATTCTATTTGTTCGATTGGGATGATATGGAAAAAGGGATTTTGAATGTCAGCCTGAAAATCCCTTTTTCGGATGTGGAAACATACGGCGTGGAACGCCTGCAACGGGAAGACCGTCCCGCAGAATTTGGTCATTCGCTCAGCGACCAGCTATCAGGGCAGACGGATGCGGGGTTTGCAATCATCGGCATGTATGAAGACCATCACAATGGTCTAAAAATCAGTGAGCACATCGAGACCTATTTGGCGACACGCGCAGTAAAATTATAAAAAGGAGTGAGATGAAAATTTTAATCGCCGCAGATATGGAAGGAATTACAGGCGTGGTGCATTGGGATCAGGTGAACCCCGACCATGCTGAATATTTGCGCTTTCGCAAATTGATGACCGGGGATGTAAATGCCGCCATCCGCGGCGCTTTCGCAGGCGGTGCGACATCGGTGACGGTGACAGATGGTCATCACGACGGAAGAAATATTTTGATCGAGGAATTGGATTCCCGTGTAACGCTGAACTCTGGCTCGCCCTCTCCCCTTTCGATGGTGCAAGGCGTGGATCAAGATGTGGACGGCGTGATGTTCGTGGGATACCACGGGCGCATGGGCGCGGTCAATGCCATTCTCGACCACACCTGGTCTGATGAGCGTGTGTCTGGGATATGGATCAATGGTCAGGCATTTGGCGAAGCAGGGCTGAATGGCGCAGTCTGTGGTCATTTCAATGTCCCCGTTATTATGGCGTCGGGTGATCAAACGCTGTGCGCGGAAGTTCAGGAAGTGTTCGGCAACAAGATCGAGATCGCACAGGTGAAGAAAGCGGTCAGCCGCATGTCGGCAGAATGTTTGCCTCCCATAGTAACCGCCAGCCTGATCGAACAGGCCGCCAAGCGCGCAGTGATTAACCTGAAAAGCAAAAAAGCGCCGAAGCCATTCAAGCTTACTAAGCCAATCAATTTGACAGTGAAATTTGAGCAATCAGACATGGCAGATAAAGCTGCGTTGATGCCGCACGCAATACGGACAATAGAGCGCCGTGTTGAATATGTGGCGAATGATATGGTCACGATCTATCTTTAGAGCGCCGTGTTGAATATGTGGCGAATGATATGGTCACGATCTATCTTGCATTTCGCACAATGATGGCGTTGGCAAGGTAGGTTTTTATAATGCCAGCGGGCTAAGTTGCACAAGGTTGTTTTGGTTTACAAATCGAGAAAAACAGCATGACTAGCGCAATCCAAATTAGAGAGCGGGTAAAAGTCTATCTTGATTCGAAGTTTGGGGATAAGGAAGGCTGGTACGAAGGCGTGGTCTTCAAGATAGACCCCTACTCCGAGCACCGCAGTTTTTACTGGGTGGAGTTGGATGAAGATGCCCAAGCCATACTTGGCATCAAACACATCTCAGTTTTCAATTTGAAGAATATCAAATCTCTTGCATAAGTAATTTTACCCGGAGGTATCGCCTCTGAAACACAAAACAG
>JAIFKY010000048.1 GCA_020049345.1 Anaerolinea sp. | reverse complement strand
ACGAGAGCCACATCCACGTGCGGGGGAGGTACCACGCCGGTATCATCCTTGTAGGTGACGGAGAAACCGTGCGAGAAATACAGCATGTCGCCTTCGTTCAAACATTCCACGAGCTTGGGCCACTGCGAGCGTTGACCGGCATCAGAAAGTAAATATTGAATGACCGTTCCTTTTTCTGCGGCTTCTTCCACGTTGAATAAGGTCTTGCCGGGAACCCAGCCGTCTGCAACAGCCTTGTCCCAGTTCTTCGTGCCTTCGCGCTGACCAACGATCACGTTGATGCCGTTGTCGCGCATGTTCATCGCCTGCGCGGGTCCTTGCACGCCGTAGCCAAGCACAGCCACCACTTCATTCTTCAAGACCTCGCGCGCCTTCTCAAGCGGAAATTCCTCGCGGGTCACCACATCTTCAACTGTTCCACCAAAATTAATTTTTGCCATGATTACTTTTCTCCTAGTTTGATTTTTTATTTAGTTTTAAATTACAAGTTACAGGATAAAGGTTTTATTCAGCCTTCAGCCTTCATAATTCATCCTTTCCGTTACGGCGCCATTTCCGCCAGTTCTGACATATCTTCGTAGCGATTGCCCGTCACACCAGGGACGCGGCGCACACCGTCGTTGACTCCGNCGCGAGTCATGGAAACCTGTCCTGTGCGAACCATTTCCACGATGCCGAGCGGACGCAGCAACTCGATCATGCCTTCGATCTTGTCTTCGGTGCCGGTGATTTCGACGATCACGGCGTCAGCCGCCACATCCACAATGCGGGCGCGGAAGATTTCAGCAAGTCCGTTCACTTCGGCGCGTTTTTCGGGTCCGACCTTTACTTTGATCAGAGCCAGGTCGCGGGTGACCGAAGGTTGGTGCGTGACATCCTGCACATCAATCACATTAACCAGTTTGTATAGATTCGCTTCGATCTTCTGCGCGTCCATATCGCCATTGGGGCAATCCACCACCACGGTCATGCGCGAGACTTCGGGGTTTTCCGTGCGCCCGACAGCCAGCGATTCAATATTGAAGTTACGGCGGCGAAACAGCGAAGCCACGCGGTTCAACACACCGGGTTTGTCTTCCACTAATGCTATAAAGGTGTAGTTCATGAGTATCTCCAATAATTACCAATTACTATTTACGAATTGCTGATAATTGGTAATTGGTAATTTTTTACGACTTCAACGGTCTCTGTAACATTTGATCCAACGCCGCGCCTGCGGGAACCATCGGGTAGACCGCTTCTTCCTGCTCCACGCGGAATTCGATCACGGTCGGGCCTTTGATACTGCGCGCCCAGGCGATGGCTTCGTCCACTTCTTCAAGTTTGGTCACGCGCCGCGCGGGAACGTTGTGCGCTTCGGCAAGTTTTACGAAATCGGGCGAGAGCATGTTCACAGCGGAGTAGCGTTTCTCAAAGAAGAATTCCTGCCACTGACGCACCATGCCGAGGAAACTGTTGTTCATGATCGCCACCTTGACATTCGCGCCTTCCTGCACGGCGGTGGTCAACTCTGCGGCGGTCATTTGGAAACCGCCATCGCCAGCCACAGCCCAGACTTCCTCTTCCTTGTTTGCAAACCACGCGCCAATGGCTGAGGGTAAACCAAAGCCCATTGTGCCTGCTCCGCCCGATGTAAGCCAGCGGTTGGGTCTATCGAGCGCGTAATATTGCGCCGTCCACATTTGATGTTGACCGACGTCCGTAGTCATGATGGAATCACCGCCAGTGGCTTTCCAAATACTTGCGATCATGTGCGGCACATACAACTTGCCATCGGGGTCCCAGTTCATGATGCTGCGAGAATCGCCTTCGGCTTTCCAATCGCTGATTTGCTTTTTCCACTCGTCGTGGTCGTATTCGTCCACCATCGGGATCAGGTCGTTCAGGACGGTCTTCAAATTTCCAATCAACGGAACATCCACAGCCACGTTTTTATGCACTTCCGATGGATCAATTTCAACGTGGATTTTCTTTGCGTGCGGCGCGTAGGTTTTGAGCGTGCCAGTCACGCGATCATCGAAGCGCATTCCGAAAGCCAGAATTAAATCGGAGTTTTGGATCGCCAGGTTGGCATGGACTTCGCCGTGCATCCCCATCATGCCCAGGTTCAACTCATGCGAAGCGGGGAACGCGCCCAGACCCAGCAGGGTGCTCGCCACAGGCGTTTGCGTTTTGATCGCAAAGTTCATCAACGCTTCTTCGGCTTTGGACATCAGCACGCCATGTCCGCACAAAATGATCGGGCGCTGGGCTTTCTCGATCAACTTGACGGCATGTTGCAGCGAGTCCTTCGGCGCATGATCAACCGGTTGATAGCCAACCAGTTTTACGGTTTCAGGATAAACAAACTCAGCCTGCTCCACCTGCGCATTCTTACAGATGTCGATCAGCACGGGGCCGGGTCGTCCGCTGCGGGCAATGTAAAAAGCCTCGCGCACAACTTCTGCAATTTCATCGGCGCGGGTAATGAGGTAATTGTGTTTTGTGATCGGCAGGGTGATGCCCGTCACATCCACTTCCTGAAAAGCATCGCCGCCGATCAAATGCGCGGCAACCTGCCCCGTCACAAAAACCACGGGAACAGAATCCATCATCGCCGTGGCAATGCCCGTGATCAAATTTGTCGCGCCAGGACCCGATGTCGCCATCGCCATGCCGACCTTGCCCGAAGCGCGGGCATATCCATCAGCCATGTGCGCCGCGCCCTGCTCATGCCGCACCAACACATGATGAATCGGGTAACTCAACATCGCGTCGTAGATCGGCATGTTGGCCCCGCCCGGATACCCGAAGACCACTTCCACGCCTTCACGCACCACACATTCCCATAAAATTTCTGCACCTGTTTTTTTCATTTGCTCTCCTTTGGTTTCATGTCGTTGCGAGGGCGCTCTTGTTCTTTGCCCGACACTTGCGCCGTACGCAGTGCGGTGAGCAACCTCCTCGCAACGACATTAGCTTTCTAAAATTGCGCCCGTGTCTGCGCTCGTCACAAAATATGAATACCGCTTCAACCATTTGGATTTGGTTTTGGATTTGAACGGGGGCAGCGCTTCGATTCGACTTTGAATCTCTGCGTCGCTCAACTTAACGTTGAGACTGCGCGCCACCAAATCAATTTGGATGACATCCCCGGCTTGGATCGCCCCAATCGGACCACCCGCAGCCGCCTCGGGTGAAACGTGCCCAATGCACGCGCCGCGCGTCCCGCCGCTGAAACGCCCATCGGTAATCAGTGCAACTTTGTCGCCGAGTCCCTGTCCCATAATTGCGGAGGTGGGAGAAAGCATTTCCTGCATTCCCGGACCACCCTTTGGACCTTCGTAGCGCACCACCACCACATCGCCCGCTTTGACTTTGCCCGCGATAATTCCAGCCATGGCATCATCCTGCGATTCAAAAATAACAGCGGGTCCTTCAAACTGCATCATCGCCGGACTCACACCGCCCACTTTAACTACTGAACCTTTGGGCGCGAGGTTGCCAAACAAAATGGACAATCCGCCGCGCTTGGAATAAGCATTCTCGTATTTGTGAATTACTTCTTCATCTTTGATTTCTGCGCCCTGAATCGATTCCCCCAATGTCATGCCGCTGACCGTGATACGGTCAAAATGTAACATGCCTGTTCCGCGTTGGACTTCGTTCAAAATGGCGGGGATGCCGCCGGCGCGGTGAACGTCTTCCATGTGCCATTTGCCCGCCGGACTCACTTTACAGATATGCGGCACTTTGTCGGCGACGGAATTGATGCGGGTCAGGGGATAATCCACGTTCGCTTCGTTGGCTAATGCCAGCGTGTGCAGCACCGTGTTGGATGATCCACCCATTGCCATGTCCAGCGCGAAGGCGTCGTCAATGGCTTCGGCGGTGACAATGTCCCGCGGCTTGATGTCGCGCTCGATCAGAGTCATGATTTGCGCGGCGGCTTTCTTTGCCAGCGCTTCGCGTTCAGGCGTTTTGGCAAGGGCAGAACCATTGTACGGCAGGGCCAGTCCAATCACTTCCATCAGGCAGTTCATGGAATTGGCGGTGAACATGCCAGAGCAGGAGCCGCAAGAGGGGCAGGCAAATTTTTCCAAAATGGATAATCGCTTCTCGTCAATTTTCCCCGCTGAAAATGCGCCCACGCCTTCAAAGACCGAGATCAAGTCAATCGTTTCGCCATCGGGAGTTTTACCTGCAGCCATTGGTCCGCCAGAGACAAAAATGGTCGGAACGTTGACGCGCATGGCGGCGAGCAACATGCCCGGCACAATCTTGTCGCAGTTGGGGATGCAAACCATGGCGTCGAATCTATGGGCTTCGATCATGGTTTCGACGCAGTCGGCAATTAACTCGCGCGAGGGCAGCGAGTAGTTCATGCCCGCGTGACCCATTGCAATGCCATCATCCACGCCGATGGTGTTGAACTCAAACGGCACACCGCCTGCCGCGCGGACGGCATCCTTCACCAGTTTGCCGAAGTCCTGCAAATGCACATGCCCGGGGACAATATCCACATATGAATTGACAATGGCAACAAACGGTTTTTTGAAATCATCTTCCTGCAAACCGGTGGCGCGCAACAACGCGCGGTGCGGGGCTTTCTCATATCCTTTTTTGACTGTGTCTGATCGCATGGTACTCCTGTAGTGTTTTGTTGTTTTGTATTCGACCGTAGAAAATGGACGGTGGTTTACGGTCTGATCTTAATTGATACAAAAAGAGC
The DNA here is from genome assembly GCA_020049345.1 of Anaerolinea sp. Lineage (GTDB taxonomy): Bacteria > Chloroflexota > Anaerolineae > Anaerolineales > Villigracilaceae > Villigracilis. The sequence goes on along the minus strand of JAIFKY010000048.1, from coordinate 7,022 downwards.
CGCCCGTGGTTAGGGCGGCTCTTCGTACTTACTCAGTGATTTATTTCGTCCTCACCGCTGCCATCCTAACCAAAAATTGATCCTTAATAATAAGGACCGCAAGGACTACTACAATAATGGAGAGGCTAAACAAAGATTGGTTCATGGGCGGTTGATTTCGTCCGATTATAGGCAGATTCGGAAATCCGTCAAGGGGTTTGATGTGGGATTCGGATAAAAGATAAAATTTGATGAATCCCGTATCTTCTCAATATTTGGGGCACACACCCTAACTTCACCACGAAGGCACAAAGACGCAAAGTTTTCCCTTCGAGTCTTTGTGCCTTTGTGGTCAAAACGCTGGCTTATTAAATAGGCTCTCTCACCCACCCGACTTTTTGAGATGATACAAACCCCGAAGGGCTGGCTGAAAATGGGGAAATTTATTACACACCTTCGGAGTTTTGTCGCGAAAAAAAACCTCTTGCGGCTTCCTCTTGGAAGTATAATCACCTTATATGTCCATCCTTTCCAATAAACACATTTTGCTCGGTGTAACGGGGTCCATTGCCGGCTATAAAGCCGCAGACCTAGCATCCAAGCTGGCGCAGGCCGGCGCGCAAGTGGATGTGATTTTAACTGGCGCGGGGGAGAAATTTATCACGCCGCTTACCTTTCAATCTGTCACCGGCCGCCGCGCTTATCTGGATAAAGATTTATGGGGTAATGAGGCACATATTTTGCATGTCAGTTTTGGCAAGACTGCCGACTTGCTTGTCATCGCGCCCTGCACAGCCAACACAATTGCCAAACTAGCAAATGGAATTGCCGATAATCTGCTCACGGTCACGGCATTGGCAGCGGAATGTCCATTGGTGATCGCTCCCGCCATGGATGGCGGTATGTTCTATCACCCCACCATGCAGGAGAATATTGCAAAATTAAAAAAAGGCGGCGCGATCATTGTCGGACCTGCTGAAGGACACCTTGCCTCTGGATTAACCGGCAAGGGACGCATGATTGAGCCTTCTGAAATTTTTGGGCACATTCGCATTGTGCTTGGCAAAAATGGAATACTTGCCGGAAAGAAAATTCTTGTCACGGCCGGCGGAACCCAGGAAGCGCTCGATCCTGTGCGGGTGATTGCGAATCATTCATCTGGCAAACAGGGGTATGCGCTCGCGCAAGCCGCGCTGGATGCTGGCGCAGAAGTTTGCCTGATCACTGCGCCGACGGTATTGACGCCTCCGGTCGGCGCGCGCGTGATCAAAATAAACAGCGCAATGCAAATGCTCAATGCGGTGATGGCAGAATCAGCCGACGCGCTGATCATGGCGGCGGCTGTGGCTGACTTCACACCGAAGGCGCCATCCAAAGATAAAATGAAAAAACGCAACGGCATTCCGAAGGTGGAACTGACAGCGGCGGCAGATATTCTCGGAGCAGTATCCAGCCAGCAGGCGGGGAAGAAGCGGTTTCAAGTTGTGGTGGGCTTCGCGGCTGAAAGTCAAAATCTGCTCGAAAATGCCTCCGAAAAATTACAATCCAAGAAGTTGGATTTGATCGTTGCGAATGACATATCAGCCAATGACGCGGGGTTTGCGGTGGATACAAACCGTGTTGTGCTTTTATTTGCAAACGGAAAAAAGGAAATTTTGCCGCTGATGCGTAAAACAGAGGTGGCTGAAAAAATCATCGAACACACATCAAAATTGTTGGAGTAACTATGCGCGTTTTGGTCATCTCGGATATTCATGCAAATTACACCGCGCTCGAAGCCGTATTAAAAGATGCCGGTCCGGTCGATGAAACCTGGTGCCTTGGCGATCTTGTGGGCTATGGCCCAGACCCGAACGCCGTGGTCGAAGAAATGCGCGAGATTCCAAACCTGACCTGTCTGCTTGGCAATCACGACATGGCGGCAATCGGCAAAATGCCGCTCGAAGCCTTTAATGGCGAGGCGCGCCGTTCGTTGGAATATCATAAAAAAGTTTTGAATGCCAGCAACATGGATTTTATGCGCGTGCTTTCTGCGAATGTGAAAGTACGCGGCGAAGCCACGCTCGCGCACGGCAGTCCGCGCGACCCGTTGTGGGAATATATTTTGAATGCGCTTTCAGCGCGTTTGAATTTTGATCATTTTGAAACACCCTGGTGTTTTGTGGGACATTCTCACATTCAGTCCATGTTTGCGTTGAATGAGGAAAATGATCGCGTGACCCTGGAGCAAACCAAACCCGGAGAAACGATCACACTGCGCCCGAAGTTGATCCTGAACCCGGGCTCGGTCGGACAGCCGCGAGATCGCGACCCGCGCGCCGCCTACGCCATCTACGATACCGAAGCCCACACCTGGACTCCGCGCCGCGTGGCATACAACATCCCCGAGGTACAGCAGCGCATCCGTGAATCCGGTTTGCCAGAAAAACATGCGGCGCGTATTGCCGAAGGCTGGTAGGGAAAGGAATGCTGGGCAAAAAGATGAATGATGAATGGGAACCAATTTCGTGTGATGTTCGTCTTTATGGGTAAGGAAATCACTCAGGATATTTAACAGGAGAAAAGAACATGAAAAAGATATTTTCATTCAGCCTCATCATCGTTGCCATATTAATTCTCACCGCATGTGGCGGCGGTGCGCCAATTGCTGATAAAAATTTATCTGCGGCGGGCGCACCCGTTGAGTCGCAGGCTGATTCATACGAAGCGCCCATGCCTGCGGCAAACGCTGCCGATCAGGCGGCGGCGACATCCGGCGGCGCATCTACCGCCAGCGTGGATCGCATCGTCATTCAAAATGCTGATCTTGCCATTGTCGTAGCGGATGTGGAAGGACGCATGAAGAACATTCAGGTCATGGCGCAGCAAATGGGCGGATTTGTCGTCTCATCCAATTTGTATCAAAGTTATACAAACAACGGCGTTCAGGTTCCAGAAGCGCAGATCGTGATCCGCGTGCCTTCTGCTAAATTGGAAGATGCGTTGAACCAGATCAAAAAAGATGTGGTTGAAGTGCAAACTGAAACACGCTCAGGTCAGGATGTAACCGCCGAATATGTAGATTTGCAATCACGCCTGAAAAACTACGAAGCCGCCGAAGCGCAATTGGATGAAATTATGAAAACCACAACCAACACCGATGATGTGGTTAATATTTTCAATCAACTTGTGTATTACCGCGAACAAATTGAACTGGTCAAAGGACAGATCAAATATTACGACGAAGCCGCCGCGCTTTCAGCCATCAGCATCCGCATTGCCGCGGAAGCGACTGTCCAGCCGATTGTGATTGGCAAATGGGAACCCAAAGGCGTGGCGCTCACAGCCGTGCAGGATTTGATTGACTTTATGAAAGGCTTTATCAACTTCCTGATCCGCTTTGTGATTTACACCCTGCCAGTTTGGATCATGATCGGCGTTCCGCTGTACATGATATTCATCGGTTTGCGCGCGCTCTTCCGCAAACTACGCGGAAACAAATCGAAGAATGTAAATCCGAAAGAAACACCGGCGGATGCAAAGAATGAGAAGTAATAAGTAATAAAAAGAGAGGTCGCCGGTGGCGGCTTCTCTTTTTATTTACGACATCCCGCATCAAATCCAACCCGAAATACGAGGTGGACTCGAAAAGCATTTAGTCCACCTTGGCAGCAATCGGTGAGAGACTGTTTAATAACTTCACCACGAAGTCACCAAGACACAAAGTTTTTCCCTTCGAGTCTTGGTGACTTCGTGCCTTTGTGGTCAAAAAAGCGGGCTTGTTAAACAGACTCTGAGCATTTTGCGATGATGGAAGTAATTGCGGTTTTGAGCATAATGCCATCGACTACTTAAATATTCACGATTTATCCTGCATCCGAACAAAAATGTAAAGTTAATTAAGGGCGAACGCGATGTATGATAAGGTTGATTGTTTGTAAAAAATAATTCAACCTAGAGGAGCAAAAATGAAGACCCTGCTTCGAACCGTTTTGAGCGCATTTGTTTTGGCAGGCATGATCCTTGCCTGCGGATCGCAAACCCAACCCACAGCCGCACCGGATGTCGTGAATACCGCGGTGGCTGGCACACAGCAGGCGCAAATTCCCGTGCAGGCAACGGTTAGCCCAAATACACCAGCCGCCATGCCCATGACACCCACGCCCGGACCAACAGTAGAATATGTCAATCTCACCGAAGAGGAACTGACCGCGCTAATTGATCAGGCGGTGACTGAAGCCATTGCCGCCACCGATCAAACGACCGCCGCAGTCAACGCCACAACCAGCGATGGCACAGTTACGGCAGAAGAGGTTGCGTACATTTATGACTATTATTACTACGCAGATTATTATGTCCAAACAGCCAATGATTTGATGGCTGAATATTACAACCTGTATTCCGACCTTGCGACTCAGATGATCACAGAAATGAACGCCATTCAATCTGAATTGACGCAGATGAACGACACGCTCACACAAATTTCCACCTCGTTGAATGAGATCAATGCCACGCTTTCACAGGGACTTACGCTGGCGCAAGAATCCATCGATCAACTTAATGCGGCCGCGCAACAGGCGCAAGTTAATGCCCAGGAATTGAAAACCCAGGCTCAGGACATGATCTCAGTCTTGCAGGCAGAACAGCAGGGGCGTGTGGATCAACTTTCACAAATTCAGGCGAATAACATCCCCACCGACAAGATCGCCGCCCTGCAATCAGCATTTGAATTTGTTGATTTTGCAAACACCGCCATGAGCGACAACAAACTCAGCCGCGACGAATTGACCAACCTGACCCAACTTGGCAAAAACGCCCAAACAGGCTTGCAACAATTTGGCGCGGCGGGCGGCGGGTTGGGCGCGGGACGGGCTGATATGGACTTGACGCAATTCTCCGGCAAGTTTGATGAGATCACCACCCAGTTTGCCCGCGGACAAATGCCCCAGGCGCGCGGAAATGTCGGTCAATTTGAAAGCGCGCTGGGTTCGCGTCCCAGCCGACCCGGCAGACCGTGACGCAGTCGATTTTTTTTACTTTTCGCGCAACGCAAGCATTTAGAGATTGTTTAATAATCCCGCTTTTTGACCACAAAGGCACGAAGTCTCAAAGACTCAAAGGGAAAAACTTTGTGGTTTGGTGACTTCGTGGTGAACTTATTAAACAGTCTCTTAACTTCTAAGTTCTTAAAGAGGTTCCAGTATGAAGAATCATAAATCCCGCTTGCGTTATTGGCTAAACCTGATCACGCTCACAATTCTTTCGTTTTTCCTCACACTTTTTATTTTAACCATTTATGCAAGCAACCGTTGGGTGCAGTCTTATCTTTATCCTGCGCGAATTATTCCAACGGGGGAATGGCTTGTGGAAAACAAAATTTCTTACCAGGAACTTGAATTAACAACCAAAGATGGCATCAACCTTGCGGCTTGGTACACGCCACCCCAAAATGGATCGGTGATACTGGTGGCGCACGGATACAACGGCAACCGTCCTGAAAATATTTATGTCATGCTTGCAAAGCATGGGTATGGCGTTTTGGCTTGGGATTTCCGCGCGCATGGGCAAAGCGGCGGGGAATATTGTTCATTGGGATATTACGAACAACTGGACGTGGAAGCCGCACTGGACTATGCATTGGCGCAACCTGATGTCGAGCACGTCGGCGCGTGGGGCGGATCAATGGGAGCCTCAACCGTGATCTTGACTGCGGCAAAACACCCCGAAATCGAAGCGGTAGTCAGCGACAGCGCCTTCCCAACTTTGGAAGATGTAATGCGGCTCAATACACCGATCAAAATTATGCAGCCCTTTGTCTTATTTTTCGGTGAACTATTAAGCGGCGCAGATTTGGATCAGGTGCGCCCAGTGGATGAGATTGCCAAAATCAGCCCGCGCGCAGTATTGATCATTGACGGCTGGAGGGATGCCGCGGTCGCCATGAATTCGCCCTATCGTTTTTTTGACGCGGCAGGCGAACCGAAACAGTTGTGGGTCGAAGAGGGAGTTCCGCACCTGGCAATGTATGACCGCGATCCAGAAGGCTATGAAAAACGGGTCATCGATTTTTTTGATGCGTATCTAAAATAACAGATTGTTTTGCAAATGCGTTTACGACATCCCCCCGTCATCTATGGTGACGGGGGGATATTAAAGTCTCGAAGACTCAAAGGGAAAAACTTAGTGACCTAGTGTCTTGGTGACTTTGTGGTTTACAACGCTTTACTTACGCAAGAGGTCTATTCTTAAAGTTTAGGTATGTATCGCCTGTCCGGTTGCCGCGTGCGCCGCTTCCATGATTGCCTCTGAAAGCGTGGGGTGCGCGTGGACGTTGCGGGCAATTTCATGCGGAGTGAGTTCCATCATGTGCGCCAGAGTCAGTTCAGGCAGAAGTTCAGTTACTTCGGGTCCGATCATGGAGGCGCCGAGAATTTCGCCGTAGGCTTCATCCACCACAATCTTCACAAATCCGCCGTAATCGCCCATGCCGAGCGCCTTGCCATTTGCCTGAAATGGAAAACGCCCGATCTTTACAGAATGCCCGCGTTCCTTTGCCTGGGCTTCGGTCAAACCGAATGACGCGATCTGCGGCATACAGTACGTGGCGCGCGGCATCATCTCATAATCGAGTGTTACCGTTTCAGCGCCGGCAATATTTTCGGCGCAGATAATGCCCATTGCCGAGCCAACATGCGCCAGCATCAGTTTGCCGGTCAGGTCGCCAATCGCCCAGATGCCGGGCACATTCGTCTGCATCTTCTCATTGACTTCGACAAAGCCGCGCTCGTTGATCTTGACCCCGACTTCTTCAAGCCCAAGTCCTTTGGAGTTGGGACGGAACCCAATCGCCACCAAAGCCTGATCAGCCTCAAGCACAGTTTCCTTGCCCTCGGCAGAGACCTTCACTTGCACGCCGGTTGCCGTGGCTTCGATGGATTCAACTTTATGTCCGGTCAATATTTTAATCTTGCGCTTCTTGAATTCTTTTTCAAGTTCCTTCGAAATTTCCTCGTCTTCAAGCGGAACGATGCGCGGAAGCATTTCAACAATGGTTACTTCCACGC
>JAIFKY010000198.1 GCA_020049345.1 Anaerolinea sp. | reverse complement strand
ATATTGTTTTATCGGCGCGGGCGCGGTGGTGACGAAAGACGTTCCCGATTACGCGCTGGCGTATGGCTCGCCTGCCCGCATTCGCGGCTGGATGTGCCAGTGCGGCGAGCAGTTGGATTTTGGCGGCAAGACAGCGGTGTGCGCCGCCTGCGGCGATTCCTACGACAAAGACGGCGACAAAGTAACGCCGCATTCAGGAGCAGCATGATTTCACTTGTTGATTTAACCGCCCAATATCATTCCATCAAAAAGGAAATTGACGACGCCGTGCTTGCCACGCTGGAGTCGGGGCATTTCATCCTCGGACCGCAGGTGACAAAGTTTGAGGAAAGCATCGCCGCCTATCTTGGGGTAAAACATGCCGTCGGGCTGGCTTCGGGAACCGACGCGCTGGTGATTGCCTTGCGCGCGCTCAACATCGGCGCGGGCGACGAAGTCATTATCCCCGCCTACACCTTTTTTGCCACAGCGGGAACGGTGATGTCGGTCGGCGCGAAACCCGTTTTTGTGGATGTCAATCCGCGCAGTTATGAAATCAATGTGACCGAAATCGAATCCGCGATAACCGAGAAGACCCGCGCCATCATCCCCGTCCATTTGTACGGTCATCCCGCCGAGATGAATCCCATTCTGGAGATTGCCCGCAAGCGCAACCTAAAGGTTATCGAAGACAACGCGCAAGGCTTCGGCGCGGAATACCTGGGGCGCAAAACGGGCTCGCTGGGCGACATCGGCTGCCTGAGTTTTTTCCCCACCAAGAACCTCGGCGCGTTTGGCGATGCGGGCATGGTCGTGACGGACGACCCCGCCCTGGCGGAACGCATGAAGATGCTCCGCGCCCACGGCTGGAAGAAAAAATATTACTCCGAAGAAGTCGGCTACAACAGCCGCCTCGACGCGCTGCAAGCCGCCATTTTGCAAGCCAAATTCCCCTACGCTGATTCATGGAACGACGCCCGCCGCGCGCTGGCTCAGCGCTACACCGAACATCTCGCCCCGCTGGGCATGGTCACGCCGATTGAAGAGGAATGGGGCAGGCACGTCTATCACCTCTACATCATCCGCTCCGAAAAGCGCGACGAATTGCAGGCGTTCTTGAAACAGAAAGGCATTGCCTCTGACGTGTATTATCCGCTCCCGCCGCACCTCTCCGTGCCGTGCAGGGCGTTTGGTTACAAGGAAGGCGACTTCCCCCACGCCGAAAAAGCAGCCAAAGAAACCCTCGCCCTGCCGCTCTACCCGGAATTAACCGAGTCCATGCAAGATGAGGTGATTGCGGCGGTGAAGGCGTTTGTGATTGGGTTCCAAAAACAATAATGGACGAATTGCCAGTTACACCCGAGCAGGAAAAAGTAACATCGGTAAATAACAGCAAAAAGACCAGTTTTTCGACAGACATTCTCAAACTGGTATCCGGTACTACGGTTGCACAAGCATTAAGTGTACTGGCGTCGCCATTTATAGCGCGCCTTTTTTCACCAGAAGCTTTTGGAGTATTTGCGTTATTCTCCGCACTAGTCGGGGTCGTAGCTGCAGTTTTTACACTGGAATACGAACTTGCGATTATGCTGCCGAAAGACGATGCGGATGCGGCAAATCTTTTTGCAGGCAGTCTGGGAATTTCAACCCTGGTTAGTTTCCTGCTTGTGCCGATTGTCTTGTTTGGAGGCTCAACAATTGCTGGCTGGCTAAATGCGCCTGAGCTGGCTCAGTATTTGTGGCTTGCGCCAATTCTATTATTTTTTGGAGGCATTGGCGCCGGACATCCGGTATTGAATGCCTGGGCAAGCCGCACTCGCCATTTTTCACGAATTTCAGTGACACAAGTGATAAGCACAACAGTTTCTACACTGGGAAAACTTACCCTCGGATTTTTGGGATTCAACTCCGGCGGCGGTTTAATCATAGGCAGTTTACTCGGTTCAATCGCTTCTCCCATGTTGCTGGGCTGGCAAATTTGGAAGGATAACCAACGCCTATTTATGGAAAGCGTACGTTTGCCTGTGATTTGGCAAAGCCTGAAACGCTATCGTAAGTTCGCATTCTACAATGCGCCCGCCACTTTACTCAATACCCTATCGGGACAGGTTCCTTCATTTTTGCTCTCATTCTTTTTTTCCCCTGCCATCGTTGGCTATTACGCTTTTGGAAATCAGTTATTGCGCCTGCCAATGAGTTTAATTGGCGGCTCAATTTCAGGAGCCTTTTATTCTCATGCTGCAACCGCTCACAACGAAGGGAAACTGGCTGAGTTTGTGGAAGGCACCTTCCGACGCCTTGTGGAATATAGTTTTCTACCTTTGTTAACGCTTACTTTTATTGGCAAAGAATTATGCGTTGTTGTTTTTGGCGCTGAATGGGCGGAAGCCGGGGTATACATTCAAATACTCAGTGTCTGGACATTTTTTTGGTTTATTTCAGGTCCCATGGCGCGCTTGTTCAACGTGTTGGAGCGGAATGAAGTTTCATTCTGGATGAACATCATTACACTTATCCTGCGAGTGATTGCCATCTGGCTGGGTGGAATTCTAGGAAATCCGAGACTCTCGCTGCTATTTTTTTCCATTGTCGGCGTTCTATCAGCCGGTTATGTCAGTATAATGATTATGCAAAGCGCCGGGGTATCGGGTCGTAAAACTGGAGCAATACTCTTAAAAAACAGCCTGTTCCTCCTGCCGGTCGGAGCAATACTCACAACCCTGAAGCTCATCCACACTCCCGATTGGTTACAATTGGTTGTCGCGGTGATACTTGTGGGCGCTTATTATTACTATCGTTTTGTGGACGAGATCAAACTACGATTGATGAATATTAGTTACTTTAAAAATATATTAGGAAACAAATAAGCCACAGGAGTTAATTAATATGCCTACGCAAAGTTTTTCAACGGGAAATTCAAAAACAACCGTCACATTCAATGATACATGGCGGGTCGCTGATCTTGGAAGCGGGCATAATCCCCATCCACGCGCAAATATTTTGGTGGACAGGTTTTTGTTTGACAATACGGAACGTTCCGGGGCGCCTGTGATTTTACCCTCCTCAAAAACATTCATCGTTGGCGATGGCTGCGCAATGCCTTTCAAGGATAAGACTTTTGACTTTATTATTTGTTCTCACGTGATCGAGCATATAGAGGATGTAGACGACTTCTGCGCAGAGTTAAATCGTGTTTCCAGAGGCGGCTATTTGGAATGTCCCAGTAAATTTGCAGAAGTTTTACGTCATGCCCCCAATCACCGCTGGTTTGTTTCAAACAAAAACGGAAAACTTATTATCTCGCCCACCCCGGCAGGGTATCCAATGGGCTGGTTTGGGAAATTATTTTTTAGCCTGTATTTCTATGGTACCCGTCAGGTTATCGACAGGGATGTGTTCTCGTTTGCACACGGCGTACCGCAGCCATTTCACTTTATCCTTTCGAAACTACGAAAGGTTTTGGCTAAATTGTGGGTTCTGTTTAAGCCAATCACCTATACTAGGTTCCTGTGGAAGGACTCCTTTATCTGGCAGGTTGTGGAGTAGAATAATTAGACCTTATTCGTGGCAGCAAATACCGTTATTTTTATCCACAGATTGCCCCGTTTGTGCAGATTTTTCTACTAAAAAATTCAAACTATAAATCCGTGGATTATTTCAGATAATATCTATTGACATTGCGCTTTATATTTTTCTCTCTACCCACAAATGTCATTGCGAGGCGGTTTGTGCGAAAGCGATCTCCTGTTTTATAAGAAATTCAACTCAAAAGGGGATTGCTGAGCCACCAAAGAGCAAGTTCGGCGGCTCGCAATGACATAAATTTGCACAACGCAAGGTAGAGAAATATTCTTTATAAAATTTGATGTAATACAATAAATTTGATTTTGAAAGATTGCGCTTACTTAAAGAACTCGGCGATAAGCGATCGCCATGAAATTACTGTATTTACAAGGATTGAAATGAAAAAGCACAACTTGAGAATGTCCCTGCTAAAACTTGCAGAGGCTGATAAAAAATTACTTATCCCTGTGCTTGTTAGCGCATTGAGAAGTATTTCGAGCTATAGGGCATGGAAAATTATATGAAAAATAAAGTTGCCATTTGTCAGACGGCAATCATGCCGGGTGGGCGTTTACGGGTTTTATTGGGCATCGTTGAGGCTCTGAACGCGCAGGGAATTGAGCCTGATATTTTTACTTTTAAATTGACCTTTCCGCCAGATGAGATCGAAAAAATATACGGAAAATCCCCGCGGTTCAAGTTTCGTGTGCTGCCATATATCAGGCTGCAACCGGAATTTCAGATTATTTTCTTCAACCTGATGCTCAAATATTTTGCCTCTGATTATGATCTAATTATAAATACGAGCAACAGCCTGATATACCTGCCCGAAGAAAAAAAGGTGATCAGTTATGTATTCTATCCGCGTGAAAGCAGGGTCAATGCGGATGCATACAGCATCCATAACCCGGAAAATATCATCCCACGCTTTTCGATCGAATATTTTGTCCGCTTATTATTACGCCGTATCTATCGCGGCAGTAGAATTCAGCCATCCCATGATATTGTTTGTATGACCGAATTTACCCGGTTTGCGCTGGAAAAAGTGTATCCAATCCCCCCGTCGACACTACCTGTTATCTATCCTCCGGTGGAAGTGGGCGTTTTCGAACCTGAACACAGGTCGAGACGAAGCAAACAAATTGTAACCATAGGACGGTTCACGCCGGATAAGAGGCAATTCGAACAAATTCAGCTTGCCGCACAACTGCCAGAGTTCGATTTTCATATAATCGGTTTTGTCGCAAGCAAAAAATATTACAAGAAATGCGAACTGCTGATAAAAGACTTGAATCTAAAGAATGTCTACCTTCATCCGAATATCGCATTTAACCAAATGGCGCAGATCATGCATCAATCTCGATATTTCCTGCACACGCTGATTGACGAACCATTTGGCATCACTGCTGTTCAGGCAATCGCCGCAGGGTGTATGCCGATCGTGCATAATTCTGGTGGACAACGCGAGGTGGTTCCTTATACAACCCTTCGCTACGGCAACATGGATGAAATTCCAGGGTTGATAGGGGCTTTGGAACGTCAAGGGGACAACTCCTTTGATGCACTTTTGGACGAGCTATTGCTACACGTAAAAAGTCATTTTACTGAAGGTATATTTCATGACAGAATCACCCAGGTGTTAAATGTCAAAAATATTCTTCTAGGTAGTTTGACAATGTCATATTGAGACTAAAACCAAAGTTCTAAACCACAAAGAAGACAAAGGTACACGAAGGAAAACCTTGTTTTTAGCATTTTGCCCTCCTTTGTGAACTTTGTGGTGAAAGGTTTTGAAATGTGACATTGTCAAAGTAGCAATAAACATTAAATTGGGTAAATAATTTTAGTACAAATCGGTCGAAAAGCAGGGAGTTTCTGAGAAATCAGTTCTCTAAAGTTCCCCTCTAAGCCAGAGAAAAAACTGCAAAAAATCTTTACTTAATGAGACATTGATTGGCAAAGAAAAACTTTAGGGTCTTTTCTGCGAGGCAATAAAGGATAAAAAGGTTACTAGCTTTAAGTAGAGAGGTAAAGGTTGTTATGTTTGAAGGAATACTTACCAAAGTTGTCAGACTCATACGCAATAAAACTAAAGCGCCTTTCATATCCACATATGATTTTATAGCTAATTATTATTACAAGCACTCGAAATCATACGCCACTTTGTCGAAATTGAATAAGTATTTCAACAAAGCCAATAAGCCACCAGATATACTTTATCTTGGAGATTCGGTACTTAAAAATGTATCTTATGATGATACAGACAAGAGAACCATTGAAGAAATGCTAAAAGATGATTTGCCAAACTTTGTTAGCCTAGCCAGCATTTCTCACTCTGCTTATCATCCTGGCGTATATTATTCTTTATTAAAAGCGATTCAGGTAATGAAAAGGAAGCCCAAAATCATATTGCTTCCAGTTAATGTAAGATCGTTTTCTCCTCAATGGGATTTACACCCAAATTATCAGTTTGAGACCGAAATAAACGCATTAGAAAAATACCACCAATGCCGTAATATAAATGCGATTAAATTGGATCGCAAAACAGCTTCTTCCGCTTTATTTGAAGCATATGACGCATCACCTGTTCACTACCCAAATACTTCCTTGAATCGGATTGGGCAATTCAGGTTGCTCGTTAATGCTCGTGCTGAAACAGAAGAGCAGAAAAAGTTTAGGCTTGCCCATATTTTTATTTTCCACTATATGCACACGCTTTTGCCTACACATAGAAAGCTGACTTTGCTTTACAAAACCCTGGAGATTCTTCAAGAAATTGACGTGTCTGCATTGATTTACACAACGCCTATTAATTATCAAGCAGGGAATAAGTACGCGGGCGAATCTTTTTCTGAAAAAATCAAATCAAATATCGACGTTGTATTAACTGTGATTGAAAAACGCTTGGACTCAAACAAGTTTATATTTTGGGATGCAAGCATGCTCTTACAGTCGGATTCTTTTGTTCATAGTGACATCGCAAACGAGCATCTTAATCAAGCAGGACGAAGTTTTTTATCTTCAAACTTAAAGACAAAAACAATGGATTTGTATTATGCTTTACCTAAGCCCCCCCTAGTGGACAATCAAAAGATTGACGGATAAGGGATGCGAAACAACATCGTGTTGTCAAGGAGAGACAATGATTAAGAAATTAAAGAAATCCGTTGCGAGGCTGCTTCCGAGCTGGCTCACGGATATCTTATCCGCCTACCAATTAAAGCGGAATTCATATTACCGTAGAATTGAAAGTTTACCAATCAGCCGCTCCGGGCTTTCAGATGATGGCGTTCCTTTTGTCACTCTGGAAAACGGGAGAATCTTTTATGGGTATCTCCCATCTTCCGTCCAAGAAGCCTATTACAAATATTTTCTCGACAAAAAAATCAGGAAGAAATTAAATGCAGGATGTATTAATGTTGCGTTCGATATTGTCGTCCGGTACATTGGGCCCGAGTCGCCAACCGACTTTGTAAACCACGGGAAATTTTACGACTTCGCAAAAGGCGCTACGGCTGTTGAGGTTGGCGCTTATATAGGCTACTATGTAATGCGCGCGGCAGAATTGGTCGGCGAGAGCGGTAGAGTTGTGGCAATTGAAGCCGTGGAAGAGAACTTTCAATTGCTAAGAAAAAACATGGAAGCCAATGGATTTCAAAACGTAATCATTGTCCCCAAAGCCGCCTGGAAGTCGCCTGGCTCGTTGAAGTTTTATCGAAATGCCCGCCAACAAGCGAGCGCCATATCCACAGTGGTAACAGTTCAGGAAGAGTTTGATGTCCCTTGTGACACGATTGATAACATCCTGAAAAGCGCTGAAGTAGAGAAGGCTGATTTTGTTCGTATTCAGGTCAATGGAGTCGAGCGGGAAGCGCTGCTTGGAATGTCTGAAACGCTAAAGCAAAGTCCAACATTGTTGATTGCCGCCATTTATGAAAGGGACGGTACAGCATCCTGGACGGAAATTAAAACAACCCTGGAAAGTCATGGATATACAACCCAAATAGGGAGAGGGAATATCCTGGCAGTAAAGACAAAATGAAATCAAATTTCAAATTCATATACGATTGGTCGCCCCGGCAGCTTGTTCACGGGCTGCGCAGAAGATTGTTCCGTCAGGAAAAACAAATGGGATTTGACGACAATCATCCCTGTGTATTCGTGCTTTCAACTGGAAGAACAGGAACAGAGACTTTGGCGGCATTGTCTTCGCTTGCCCAAAACGTGCTTGCGTATCATGAACCCGACCCAAGATTGTATGGCTTATCAAAGCTCGCATACGAAAACGCCGCAGACACAAGCGCTAAAAAAGCTTTTCATGAGGCGCTGAGACTTGGCAGAAATCATTTGTGGCAATATTCAATGGATTGCGGGAAAGGCTATGTCGAAACAAGCCCGCAGGTTACTTTTTTAGCCCCCTTTATTCTTGATCTGATTCCAAATGCCCGCTTCATTCATCTGGTGCGCGACCCGCGCGATGTGGTTCGCTCTGGAATGCGGCGCAAATGGTTCGACGGCAACGCCGCCGATAAAACGCGCATTGTCCCCCTGGCGGATAGCGGCGCGTTCGACGAATGGGAACGCTTTTCGCCCTTTCAAAAGAACCTATGGCTATGGGCTGAAACCAACCGCTGGATACAAAAATTTCTCTTGACCCTCCCGCCCAAAAGCGCCCTCGTTCTTCGCTCTGAAGATATGTTTTCCCCCGGGACGGATGTGTTCGAGAAACTGTTCGGGTTTATCGGCTCGCCGTTGCCGCCCGCCAAAAAGGTTGAACGCCTGCTGGGCAGGAAGTT
This sequence comes from Anaerolinea sp., assembly GCA_020049345.1. GTDB lineage: Bacteria > Chloroflexota > Anaerolineae > Anaerolineales > Villigracilaceae > Villigracilis. Next base: position 1,990 of record JAIFKY010000198.1, on the reverse strand, counting down.
AAACGCCCAAAAAACAGGCGAATTTCCAGGCTCTTCCCTGTGGACTGAATCGATGAAGAACGATCTGGCGTTGATTGCCGGCGATACAGCGCAGGCTTTGGGTTACTCCCTGTCGCAAGATTCTTAAGCGGTTGTTTTGCATGGCATTATCTCCGCTTACACCAAAAGCGCTTTTATACGCCTGGCGTCAACTGGCGCTGCGGGCTGGCGTTTCCTTTTCTGCGGATGCTGCGACCGGCTTTGAAGAGTTGGGCGTTCCGGTATTTTACGGCGCGCCTGGCGACGCGTGTTTTTCGACTCCTGGCGTGATAATCAGCCGTTGCCGAGATGAGGATTGGGCTGCGTTGCTGTCCGCTCCCCAAAACAGTCTTCGGTGGCTGCCCGCAACTGTCGCCGTTCCGCAGGGCGTTCGATTGCCATTCGACAATCCGGTTCCGATTCTTTTTTTGGGAAATGGCGAATCTGCAAAGCCTTTCGCAGAACAAACGACGGATGGTTCGATTATTTTTCACGCCGATATTTTGGCAGCCAGCCTGTTCATGCTCTCCCGTTGGGAAGAAAACGCAGACCCCGCCGCGCTGGACAAGCACGGGCGGTTCCCGTCATCTGCAAGCGTTGCCTTTCGTCAGGGCTTTTTGGAAATCCCCATCATTGATCAATATGGGCTGATTCTGCGGGCATGGCTTCAGGCGCTTCTTCCTGCCTGGCAGCCGCTGAAAAGAAAATTTTCGGTCAAGTTGAGCCACGACATCGACCATGTGCGCGCGTTTCATTTTCCACAACAGGTCGTCAAATCGGCAGGCTATGAATTTCTAAAAAAACGAGACTTCAAAGCCGCTTTGAAAACCCTTGCAAAAGGGTTGACCGAACAAGTCTCGCCCCGCTCTGCCGCGCAGTATCAGGGAATTCTCAGGCTGGCGGCGCTCTCGAAACAAAACGGCATGGAAAGCGCCTTTTACTTCAAGGCATCCAGACAAAGCGCGTACGACAGCGGTTATCAACCCGAATGGAAATGGGTCAGGCAACTGATACTTTCCCTGCGGCAACAGGGCTTTGAAATCGGCTTTCACCCCGGCTACCAAACCTTCGACAACTTTGAAACGCTCATGTCCGAAAAGAAGCGTTTCGACGCGCTGTTGGGATATTCATCGTATGGGGGACGCCAACACTACCTGCGCTTTCGCGCTCCGCATACCTGGCTCTTTTGGGAGGCGGCAGGTTTTTCCTATGATTCCAGCGTGGGCTACCCCGATTACGAGGGCTTCCGCTGTGGAACCTGTTTGCCGTATCGCCCATTCGACCTGGAGACAGATCGGGAAATCGAAATTACGGAAATCCCCCTGATTGTGATGGACGGCACGCTGGCAGAATATCGGCGGCTGACTTTCGAGCAGGGCAGGCTGAAAATCCTTGAACTGGCAAATCGCGCCTGTGAAGTCGGCGGCGTCTTTACCTTGTTATGGCATAATACGTCCTTGCAGGATTTACCCGCGCAATGGACGGAGACCTACTCGCAAGTCGTTTCTGAATTGAGCGTGATGCAAAGAGACGCGCTCCCCGTATAATCCGGGCTTTCTTCAAAAACCTATGAAAAAAATAATCGTCATGTGCCACGCCGACCCCAACACAAGCCCGCGTCCCAACCGGATGCTGCGCTGGTTGAAGGACGATTTCGATGTCCTGGCGGTTTCCCCAACTGAGGTAAAAATCGAAGGCGTCAGGTCGCTGGCGTACCGTCCGGCGCGCGCGGATAAAATTGCCGCGTTGCTTCGGTCATTTTTGAGATATTTTTACCTTTTGCTCGGACGGCACGAAGAAGTCAACTGGCAAAGTTTGCCCGGCGCGCGCGACTTAATTCCCGCCCTCGCCGCCGAAAATGCCGACCTGATTATTTCTCATGACCTCATGCTTTTGCCGCTGGCTTTTCTGATTAAAACGAAAACTGCGAAAGTGGCGCTGGATGCGCGGGAATATTATCCGCGCAACTTCA
>JAIFKY010000010.1 GCA_020049345.1 Anaerolinea sp. | reverse complement strand
ACCAAAGCGGAATGCCAAACGGCTGCGCTTCGCCGACGACAATATCCGCGCCCATTTCGGCGGGAGTCTTGAGCATGATCAGCGCGGTGGGGTTGGCAACGATGCAAACGAGCGCGCCTTTTGCGTGGGCGTCTTCGATAAGTTTTGTGTAATCGTAGATGCGTCCAAAGAAATCTGGATATTGGACGACGACCAGCATGGTGCTTTCATCCACGAGCGACATTAATGCCTCGGGTCCTGCTTCGAGGTCGGCTGATTCTCCGTCCCCGACTTTTTCCAGTTCCAAGCCTTGGGTGTACGTGCGGATCACCTCGCGGTACTGCGGATGCAAACTGGGCGACAGCACGACCTTCTTGCGCTTGCCACGGAACTGGGCGTATGCCAGGTTCACGGCTTCGGCGGCGGCAGTCGCGCCGTCGTAATGTGAAGCATTGGAAACTTCCATGCCCGTCAGGTGAGTCATCAGCGATTGATATTCAAAGATCGCCTGCAATGTGCCTTGTGAAATTTCGGGTTGGTAAGGCGTGTAGGCGGTATAAAATTCGCCGCGCCTGAGCATGTGGTCAACCACCGAGGGAATGTAGTGGTTGTATGCACCCGCGCCGAGGAAGGATACGAGATGGTCGCGCACGTTCTCATTCGTGGTTGCCATTTCATTCAGAAGTGAAGCGGCTTCCATTTCGGTCAACGCGGGCGGCAGGTCTAATTCAGGAAAGCGATGCTTTTTTGGAACAGCATCAAAGAGATCGTCGAGTGACTTGACGCCAACCTCTTTGAGCATCGCATCCCGTTCGTTGGGTGAAATCGGGATATAGGTCATGTTACCTCCATGTCGTTGCGAGGAGGGTGCTCTCCCCGACGAAGCAATCTCGTTGTAAGTTGGAGATTGCTTCGGGCGAAGTGCAAGAGCGCCCTCGCAATGACATACTAATGAGTGCGCCCTTCACAATACTTCTCATACCCCGCGGCATCCATCAACTCGCTGCCTGCCGCGCCGCCTTCGATCTTGATCATCCAGCCTTCGCCGTAGGGATCGGAGTTGAGGATTTCGGGCTTGTCGGCAAGTCCCTTGTTGACGGCGCTGACTTTGCCCGCTGCGGGGGCGTAAATCTCAGACGAAGCCTTGACCGATTCAACGGAGGCGATGGCTTTGCCGACTTCGACTTCTTCGCCTTCTTCGACGAGAATTTCAACGAACACGATGTCTGACAGTTGGTTCTGGGCGTAGTCGCTGATGCCGACTGCGCCGCTGGCAGCGTCGAACCATTCATCGGATTTTGCAAATTTGAGGTTGGAAGGTACGTTCATGTTTTATTTCTCCTTTGGGTTTTTGGAGTCTGGCACACTGGCCGACTCCAGATGGATGAATTGGCGAATCAAAAAGGACGTGCAATTATAGAATTGCGCGTCCTCTGTAATTGAACCTGAGAGATTAGTTCACTGGTCAACTAGTGGACTAGTGAACTAGTTGACTAGGGACTAACGAAACTTTCCAGAAGTTTTATGCGGAAGCGGGGTCCTTTTGCCTGAGAGTTTCATCTGGTTTCGCCTGTTTCCAGATTTGCACCTTCGGCGCTCGTTGGTGGTTGAGTAGTTGTGGAAACAACGTATCAAGACCACCATTAAGTCTCTTCCCTGCGTACCGTTAAGTTATATTTTGATTCTAAGGTTGAGAGGGGTGAGAGTCAAGGGAAAAAGCGGGCAAATATCAAAGACTTCGGAAATCTTTAAGATTTCCGAAGTCTTATTTTTACTCTCCCGCAACCTTGCGGATGCGTTTTGGCTTGACTGGCTCTTCCACGGGCTCCACAACAGGCTCTGTCAATACTTCGATATGTTCCGCGGGTTCAACTGTTGCTGGCGCAGCCGGGACAGGATTGATTATAGTTGTTCCATTAATATGGGCAAAATATTCTTTTACAGTCACATCATTGTAAAAGACAAGCGCGAGAATGCCAACCACCATCGAGAACACGTTGAGGTATAAGATTGCCATGATCTCAATAATGGCAATCGCCTGTGAAGGTTGAGCGGGTTCAGGCTGGGCGCTGAGAAGTTTTGCCGCGTAGATGATTTCGAATATGCCGAGGATTGTGGGCAGAATGGCGACTGGCAGGCAGACGACGCCGACAATTGTCCCTAGCGCGGTGGCTGATGCGATAAATCCCCAGAAGAGATTGATGACGCCGCTGATCAGGGTCATCACGGCGATGGTTGTGAATAAGCCGGGCTTTTGATTTTGAAATGATGTATTCATTCGTTACTCCTTGGTTTTGTGTGCTAAATATAACGAATGAATGGGACTTTGGTTGCAGAAGAAAAAGGTATTCCGCGCTGAGCGTAGTCGAAGCGCGCAAGTAGATGAAATGTAACTACGGCTGTTGGAAGGTGAGCAACAACCCGCCGAGATAATTCGCCCCGTTTTCATCGGTGCATGTCGGCGCGGAAATATTTGGGACGAACGACCCGCCTTCCACCACGCGGATGCTGTACACCGTATCTGCCTGCATGATGAAATCTGCGTAGCCATCTCCAAGCTCGGGTTTGAATCCGGTGAAAAAGTGATCTTCTCCCCCCGACCATGTGGCGATGATCTCAATGCCCGCCGCCTGATTGCGGCGCGAGTCCATCAGGATGAATTGCATTAAGCCCGGGCTTAGTCCAATGTCGCACACTGGGTCTTGTCCAATGAGCGTGAATGGCATGGTAATTGCGGGGATGCTCGTTGATGTTGGGCGGGGCGTAGCTGTAAAAAAAAGTTGCTGTGGCGCAAGCGGGGTTTGTTCAAATGATAAAGTTGGGATGACTGTCGGCTCTGAAAATTCTGTTGTGATCGTTTCTTCTGCAAGCGGAGTTTCGCGAACGGGTGTGATTCCAATTGCAGCAAAAGGTGTGCTGACAAAAGACACGCTCGCAGTCGGCGTGTTTGTATTTATGATTGCTGTATTTGCAACTCCTTGTTGCAGGTCTGAGGCGAGTTGCGCAAGTGGTTGTGTATCTTCAAATAATTCACCGGCGCCCGTCATGCGCTGTGCCTGGGCGCTGAGTTCGCCAATGGGGTCTGTGTCGCTGAGTAGTTCAAGGCGGGCACGGGCGCGGGCAAGGTCATGCGATGCTTTGTACGAGGCGGCGATGACGATACGGTATTGGTCTTTGAAGTCGGCGCGCAGGAGGGCGGGATTGGCATTCACGTATGTTACAGGGGAGATCAGCCACGAGTACGCCAGACCAAGCCCAAATCCCGCAGCCAGCGCGAGGGTTAGGAATAGAATCCAGTTGATGGGGAATCGTCTCATGGAGTGTCGTTTCCCTGTGGTTGATACGTCTGCATGGCGGTCAATAAACCTTGCAGGAGCAAGATCTCATTTTGGGTGAAGTTGTTGTTTGTGGCGTAGTCGAGGGTTAATGTGACAATTTGCGCCGGTGTTTCACTTCCGAAGATCGCCAGTCGGCGCGCGGCAATTTCAGGGGACTGTTCGTTTTGATAGGCTTCTGCGACCATCAGCACATAATCGGCGCGGTAGTCTTCGCGCAGGATGTTTGGGGGCACATCAGTGTATTGAACGGGGGCGATCACCCAGCCATACGCCAGTCCAAGCGCAATGCCAACCAGCGCAGTGACGAGGATTGTTATCCATTTTGATGAGGTCATGGGGAGATTATAAACAAAATACTTCTGCTTCGCAAAAAAAATATCCGAGCAGGCTACCGGCGGCACCCGAAGACTCTTCCTTACCGTTGCTATCTTTCGATCCTGGCGGGGTTCGAAAGGCTTCGCCGCGCCGGGCCTGCCCGGACGAGTGCAAGGATACCCGATGTGTGGGGGTGTGTCAACTTGATTGTTCCGTTTCCATGATGGACAGGAAAACGTCTACAAGTTTGGGGTCAAATAGTTGACCTGATTTTTCACACAAGTATCTTACAACTTCCTTGCGCGGCATTTTTTTTCGATACGGTCGGTCGCTGCGCAGTGCATCCCACACATCTACAATGGAAAAGAGGCGGGCGGCAAGGGGGATCTCTTCACCGCGTAACCCACGCGGATATCCGCTTGCATCCCAACGTTCATGGTGGCAAAAGGGAATCACCAGCGCAGGATGCAGATATGCGATGGGGGAGAGCATGTCGTAGGCATACTGTGGGTGTTGGCGCATTTTTTCCCACTCTGTTTCATTTAGCGGTCCGGGTTTTTGCAAAATTTCATCGGGGATTGCCATTTTGCCCATGTCATGCAACAATGCGCCACGGCGAATGTGGATAAGCTCTTCAGCGGGGAAGCCAAGTATTCCGGCAACTTTTGTGGTTAATTCGGTGACGCGTTGGGTGTGTCCTTCTGTTTCGCGGTCGCGCAGGTCGAGCGCGCGCACCCAGCCTTCGATGGTTCTGTCGTAGGCTTCTTGAAGATCTTTGTGCGCTTCTTGCAGGGCTTTTTCGGCTTTTTTTCGTTCGGTAATGTCGCGGGATGCCGTTTGTATCTCGGTGACGATTCCCGTTTTCGGGTCGAGTATGGCGCGGGCTGATGATTCCAGCCAGACGTAATGCCCGTTTTTGTGCATCGCTTGGTAGGTGACTGTGTGAGTCACGTCAGATTGATTTCTTTTGAATAAGTTTCGAACAAAGGATCGGTCTTTTTCATGGATTAAATCAAAACTGATTGTTCCTGTAAGTTCATCGGGCGTGAAGCCAAGTATGGTTTTACAGGCAGGCGAGACGTATAGCATTTGCCCATTGATGGCAAGGCGTGAGATCATGTCGCTGGCGTTTTCGGCAAGCAGGCGGAATTGCGATTCGCTTTCACGCAATGCCTTTTGCATACGGGCGCGCTCGGCGCGCCCGTCCCATTGCCTCATGGCACGTTCTGCCAGGTGGGGCATATCCAGCATGGATTCTGGCGACTTGACGACATAATCTACGGCGCCAGATTTGAGCGCCTCCACGGCGATGCGCTCGTTTCCATAACTTGTCATTAAGATGATGGGGGTGGCAAGAGAATTGTGGTGATCGGGGAGCAGTTCCATGCTCTCGCCGTCAGGCAGCCGCCAATCGGCAATGATCAGCGATGGTTCACAGGCAAGTATTTGCGCGCGTGCTTCGCTCAGCGATTTTACGCGGTAGATTTGGATTTGACTGCCTTGATCTTCAAAGGCGCGCTGAATTAATTCTGCGTGGGGGTCTTCGTCTTCAATCAATAAGATATTAATGATGTCTTGCGGCATTTTTCACTTCCAGTGAATACCATTAAATGCGTGGATGTGAATTCCAGCCCAACCAGTAAAAACCGAGATCGTTCATAAGTTTGCTGAAATCATCAAAGCCGACAGGTTTTACAAGGTAACTGTTAACATGGTGGTTGTAGGCGCGGGTGACATCTTTATCTGCTTCTGATGTGGTCAGAATAATCACGGGAATGCTTTTTAGATCTTCCTGCTCTTTGATAATTCGAAGCACTTCGAGTCCATCCACGCGCGGCAGGCGCAGATCAAGCAGGATCATGTGCGGGCGCGGGCTGGATTCGGGGTCTTCGTATTCATTGCGTCTGAGTAAATAATCCAGCGCGGTTTGACCATCCAGAAAATGTTTGATCTTGTTGGCAATATGGTGATCTTCCATTGTTCTGATCACCAATTCAGCGTGATCTATGTTGTCTTCCACTAATAAAACCAGGACAGGTTCACCCTCCATATTTATCTCCTTTTTTTCAATTGTAAACGATTTGTTTAATTTTGAATGAGAAAGTGAACTGTCCTGCAAATGATGATTCTATTGTAAAAATTTTTATACCTGCGTGAAATAATTTTCTTCCACGCCCTGCCAGGTTTCATCATGCAGTTTCATATACTTCGTTAATAGCGGATGCGCGCGCGCCATTTCCTCGTACATTTTTTGCGCGACCCTGCGAATTGAGAAATGCGCGTTTGATGCGGTGCGTAACTGGCAGAATGCGAATGCTTCACGCAGATTAAATTGCGCCAGTACGCGTCGATTAAATCCATTGGGGACGATATATTGCGCGACATTTGGATTAAACTCGACCAACTTTTCATACATCCTAATCGCGGATTCCATTGCCGCTTCATACTTCGACCCGAAGCCTGCTTCTGTTACGAGCAGCGGAATCGCGTATCCAAGCCGGGTTGTCAGCCGTTGCGGCGTTTGCGTCATCATGCGGTGGCGTTTGAATTCGGCGTATGCGCCCTGATCCATGATCAGGTCAAAGGTATAGGTGGAATATTCCAACTCGCGCAGTGGGGTGTCGTAGCGGCTCAGACGTTTGAGCAAGGCATCTGCCAATTCGGCGCGTTCTTTCTTCTTTAATGATTTGACATGCGCCAGCGCTTCGGCAAAGGGTATTTCGTTGAAACGGTACAAAGCCGCAGCAAGGATTTTCTTTTCGCCGTCTTTGTCGTAGTCAATTAAGGTACACCAGTCGGAAGAGGGTAATTGGTGATTGGTGATTGGTAATTCCTCATTCCTCATTCCCAATTCCTTGACCGTTTCAAGCACATACGGAACTGCGTCTGCATATTTCACCAGTGTTGGCGTTTCAGCTTTTGCAACTTCCTTCATCTTCTCGCCGATCTGGCGTACTTCGGCAAGCGGGTGTGAGAGCATTTTGCGGATGATCATTTCGATCACGCGCGCGTTGGCGGTCAATCCAACGTTGGCGTTGGCGGCGGCTGGCAGGATGAAACGGCAACTGTCCACGTACTGCGAGCGGATGCGGCGATCATAGGCTTCGTCGTTTTCGTTTTCGCGGCGCGGAGAGCGGCCAAGGATGAGATTCTTTACGGGGTCCAGCGACTCGGCATAGGTCGCGAAAAGGAAGCGCGCAGTTTCGATGAACTCATCGCGCAGGGGGTGTTCATCCAGTTCGGGTGGAATTGTAAAATCAGCCTGTCCCCATTTTTGGTAGCGAGTGGATTTTTCTGTGTACGATGCAAGGCGGCTGCTTTCAATCGTTTCGATGGCGATGCGCGAAACATTTTCAAAGGCGAAGTGCAGAACGGCATGTTCGGCAACCGAGGCGTGACCATAGCCCACGACCCATTTTTCATGGAACTGTGCCGATTTCTCGTCGCTGAGTTCTGCGGCAATTTCGCGAAAGGATTCAGGCGCGCGCGATGTTTTTGCGAACGCAACCGCGATGGTTTCTGGGCTGAGGGCGCGCGGCGAAAGCAGGTAAATTTCTCGTTCGGGCATTTTTTAGACTCCTCAACCCATTGCGTTTTTCATGGGCGCGCCGCCCAAAAGATGCAGATGAATGTGAAATACGGTCTGCCCCGCGTCTGCGTTGGTGTTGATGATCAGGCGATAACCGCCTTCGGCAATTCCTTCCTGCGCGGCGAGTTGTTTGGCAGTGGTGAAGAGATGACCGATTAATTTCTCGTCGTCTTCTGTGAGGGCATTGACCGAGTCAATGTGTTTGTTCGGCACGATCAAAATATGAGTCGGCGCGGCAGGGTTTAGGTCGCGGAAGGCGGTCACTTGTTCATCACGAAATACGTTGGAACTGGGAATATCGCCTGCGATGATTTTACAAAAAATACAGTCAGTCATGTTGCTCCTCCAGGGTATAAATAAATTTACGGCGTCGGCATACGCCCGTAGATCGGTTCGCAGACAGCCTCGTAATATTCAAATTCTGCGGCTCTGTTTTTTTTGGCAAATTCTGCCGCCATGTTTCCGGTGACGCGCGCCTGATCAATTGCATCAAGGACTTGATCTTGCGAATAACGCGGAAGGGTCATCAGCGGGTCTTTGATGATTCCTTCTGGAATATAAGTTGGGCGCGCAGGATCGATTTCGTCTGCAAGCGGAACCCAGTTGTACATCACAGGTCCGCGTGAATTGGATGTGAATCCAAGTTGGTATCCCAGTTGACGCGCCGCCTGTGCCGGACGCACCCCAAACCCGCCGCCCGGCCAAATGATTGCAAGCGGATTTTTTCCGTATTGTTCCGCAAAGGCAGAGATCGATCCTTTGAGTTCGCGCGAAATCACGGTCTTGGATGAGTCGTCTGATAAAAATGTTCCCGGAATTACGCCTTGCGCCTGATGATCCACCCAGCCTTCGTTTTCCATATCGGCGTTTTCCCGCCATAAAGTTTCAGGGGTATTGGGTTCGCTGACCCAGCCATTCACCACAGGCCATTTCCATAAATCCCAATATTCGCGAAATTTTCTGTCAAAGTCCTCCGCAGAGTGACTGTTGTCTTGAATGATTAAAACAGAACGCGACGGAATTTTGCCATTGCGTTCCATGAACGTTAGAAATTGCTGGGTGTTGATTGCTTTAAAACCCTGGTTATGAAGTTGTTCCATAATCATGCCAAAGTCATACAAAATGGCTTCGTTGAACATGATGATCATGACCACTGTGCCGGGCTTTGCATTTAATTGATTCCACCTATTAATTAAATAAATGCACGAGTCTTCGATATAAGTGCGCGGAGTATCCAGCGGATTTAAATATTCAGATTGAAATATTTCAAGCGAGACTGACGGCGCAGATTGCGTGATCAGACTCGTTTGGCTGGGATTTGTCCCAGGCGCGGTGGCGGTGAACGGTTCGCAGGAGATTAGGATAAAAATAATTACGAAAGCAGTCGTAATGCGGTAAAGGATATGGCTGTTTGAATCTGCCTGAGTTTTCATGGGTTTATTGTAAACGAAATTTAAGTCGGAAGAAACAGGGCGCAACCGCCTGATAACTTGGACAAACCGAAAAAGATTTCACCTCGAAGGATGAAAAACGTAGGTCACGTTTGTAACGTGACCTACGGAAGCGTACCATAAAAAAACTCCGTGATCTCTGTGCTCTCAGTGGAGAAAGATTTTTTTGCGTAGCGCAAGCGTTCTTAAGCGGGGAATTTTATAGACCCTTACGGCGCGGGTATCTCCCCGTAGGAAGGGGCGCAGACAATCTTGTAATATTGCAATTCTGTTTCCCTGTTGGCTTCTTCGTAAGCGGTTGCCTGTTTGCTGATTGCGCGAACATCATCAATTTCCACCAGCACTTCAGAAGGCCAGTAACGCGGCAGGGTCATCAGCGGGTCTTCAATTTTGCCTTCGGGAATAAAAGATGGGCGGTCTGGGTCTGATTCGTCTGCAAGCGGAACCCAGTTATACATTACCGGTCCGCGCGAATTGGATGTGAAACCAAGTTGGTATTCCAGTTTTCGCGCCGCATCCACTGGCTTTTGCCCAAACCCGCCTCCCGGCCAGATAAAGGCAATCGGTTTTTTGTGGAAGCGTTCATCAAAAGCATCCAGCGATCCCTGTAATTCCCGATTAATAATGGCGTCGGAGGAATCGTCGCTGAGTTGGACGCCAAACATTACGCCGCTTGGCTGGTGGTCAACAAATCCATCAGTTTCCAATGCAATGTTATCCTTCCACAAGGTTTCAGAAATGTTTGACTGGCTGACCCATCCATTGACCACTGGCCAGCCCCAATCTTTCCAGTAACCGCCGAGGTGTTCCGAAAAATTATCGTATTGCCGGTTGCCGTCTTGAATGAGCATTACAGAGCGCGGGGGGATGTATTCGTTTCTTTCCATAAACGCAAGCAGTTGTTCTGTGTTGATGGCTTCAAAATTCTGCTTGTGTAATTCATCCATTAGTTTTTTCAGGGTGTTGTAGTTGATTCCGCCGGCTTCTTCAATGGGACCTTTGTAAATCCCCTTGATCATAATGATCATGACCAGTGTGCCGGGTTTTGCGTGAGTCCCGTCCCATTTGTTTTTCAAATATTGGCAGGAATCTTTAATGTAGGTGTGGGGTGTATCCAAAGGATTAAGCAGGGTTGTTTGAAAAACAGCGGGAAGTTGAGGCGGAGTGAGCGCCGCTGTTGGCGGGATGACTGTTGGCGGGATTTCGGTGACGACTGCTACCGCTTCAGTTTCCACAACTGCGGCAGGCGTGACCGTAGCCGATTGGCAGGAGGCAAGCATAAAAGCGACTGCTAGAAATGTTCGTATTTTTTTCATAGCCGAATTTTTGTTTGACATGTTTTTATTATATCCTTGCAAGTCCCAAAAAACTCCGAGGTCTTAAAGACCTCGGAGTTTTGAATATCTTTGCGCCGCTTACTACGGGATTTACGGCAGCGCAGGAATGGCGCCATACGTAGGCGCGCAGACGATGTCATAGTATTCAAGTTCGGTGGCTTTATTTTGCTCGGCATATTGCATGGCTTGATCGCCGATCCCGCGTATGGTGTCAAGTTGACTGCGCGCATCGGTATCCCAGTAGCGCGGGATGGTCATGAGTGGGTTGCCCGCCGGAATTTCAGGGATCGCCATTGGGTTCGATTGGTTGACTGTGTCGGCCTGTGGAATCCAGTTGTACATTACCGGTCCGCGTGGGTTTACGGTGAATCCAAGTTTATAGCCCAGTTGTATGCCAATTTCGGCCCCGCGTTTTGAGAAACCTCCGCCGGGCCAAATATAGGCAACGGGGGTTTTATTCATGTACTTTTGAATGGAAGTGATCGCGCCGCCCATTTCACTGGTGATAAATTCATCGGTGGATGAATTGTCAATTGGAATATTGTGGATGTACCCATGCGACTGGTAATCCACCCAGCCTTCGGCGGAAAGCGCAGCATTCTCAGCCCATAGATCGGGGCGTTCATCAATGCCGATGTAGGCGTTGATCACCGGCCAGCCCCATTCTTTGTAATATGGGCGGAAGTGATCGTTAAAGGATTCGGCAAAGTGGCGGTCATCTACGATTAGCAAAACAGAACGCGGCGGAATTTTGGCGTTGTTGTACATAAAATCTGCCATCTGCTGCATGGTGATTGCTTGAAATCCAAATTCAAAAAGATCGTTCATTAACTTTTTGAAATCCTGCACTGAGATCTGGTTTGGGCTGGTTGCGGCATCTTTTGAAATGCCATGGAACATGACTGGCATGACCAATGTGCCTGGCACAGAGTTATTCGCATTCCATTTGTTTTGCAAATATTGACAGGAGTCAGTCACATATTCGCGCGGAATATCATGCGCTTTTAGCAGAGATGTTTGGTACGTGGCAGGCAGCGCCGGCGGCGTGCGTGGAATGGTTGCAGTGGGAACGGGCGTCTCGCTGGCGGGTGGCGCAGGCGTTTCAGTTGGGGTGTTGAGTTGCGCCACCGCAGTCTCGAAAGCCGCAGTCATCATAATGCCCGGGTCAGCGGCGACAGGCGCGGGCTGGCACGATGCCAATAGCAGGGCAAACAGGCTAAGGGTTAGGATGTATTGCGTAGTGCGTGTTCCGTAATTTGTTTTCATGCGTCGAATTTTACCTGAAAAAGGAGAGACGCCTGCGTGTGCAAGCGTCTCTCCAATTATCAATCACCAATTACTCGTCACTTCTTCCTGCAATAAAATCCTCCACTTTATCGCGGCAGATGTCGTCGCGGAATTGTTTGGGCGGGGTCTTGAAGAAATATGAGGATGGTCCAACGATGGGTCCTGCAAGTTCGCGATCCAGCGCGATCTTGGCACAGCGGATTGCGTCGATCATCACGCCGGCGGAGTTGGGGCTGTCCCACACTTCGAGTTTGAGTTCCAGGTTGAGCGGCACATTGCCGAAGGTCGTGCCTTCCATGCGGATGTAACACCATTTGCGGTCGGTCAGCCAGGGAATGTGATCGCTTGGACCAACGTGGACGTTGCCTTTGCCCAGGTCGTAGGGAACCATGCTGGTCACCGCGTTGGTCTTGGAGATTTTTTTGCTTTCCAGACGTTCGCGTTCAAGCATGTTGAGGAAGTCTGTGTTGCCGCCAAAGTTGAGTTGATAGGTGCGGTCAATCTTTACGCCGCGATCCACGAA
>JAIFKY010000161.1 GCA_020049345.1 Anaerolinea sp. | reverse complement strand
AATGTCTGAAAAGCTCGCAAAACTCGTGGAAGAACTTTCCACACTTTCCGTCCTCGAGGCGGCTGATTTGGTAAAAATGCTCGAAGAGAAGTGGGGCGTTTCCGCCGCCGCTCCTGTGGCGATGATGGCTGGTGGTGGCGCTGCTGCCGCTGCTGAACCTGTTGAAGAGAAGACTGAGTTCGATGTCGTCATCAAAGATCCAGGCGCCAAGAAGATTGACGTGATCAAAGTCATTCGTCAACTGACCAGCCTCGGACTCGGCGAAGCCAAAGCCCTCGCTGAAACCGCTGGTGGCAAAGTCCTCACCGCTGTCGGCAAAGACGCTGCGATGGACGCCAAGAAGAAACTTGACGAAGCCGGCGCCAACGTCGTCGTCGAATAAGTTTTTCAAGTTTTACAATAAAAAAGACGGCTCGCGAGAGCCGTCTTTTTTATTGTATGCCTTTTTAGTTGTATCTTTCTACTTTGCGAATAACCATCACCACTTTGCCTTTGATCTCCAGCGCTTCGTTCTTGTCAATGTAGATCGGCTTCATTGTGGGGTTGGCGGGTTGCAGGCGATATTTGTCTTTTTCTTTGAAAAAGAACTTGAGGGTCGTTTCGTTGCGGTCAGAAAGCCAGACTGCGACCATATCACCGTTGCGGGCATCCTGCGTGGGCTTGAGGATGACGATGTCGCCGTCGTTGACCATGGCATCTATCATTGATTCGCCTTGTACTTTGAGGGCGAATAATTCCTTACCCTTTTCTTTTGCAGGCATGAGCGACATGGCTACTTCGACAGAGTCTTCAGGGGTGAATGATCCAAAGTCTGCATTTGTTGGGACGGGGATTGGTTCGCCGGCTTGAATAACACCCATCATTGGGACGCGGAACATATCGCCGAGTGGGGTGGGGGCGGTTAATCGTACGCCGCGTGAAATTTTTCGGTCACGTTCAATGTGCCCGTTTTTTTCAAGTTGATCAAGATAATAATTGACGACAGAAGTGGATGAAATATCGCAATGTTCGCCAATCTCGCGAATTGAAGGTGGGTGTTTGTGTTCGCGTTGATAACTAGCAATGAAATCAAGTATTTTCTGGTGACGTTCTCCCAGACCTTTGCTTTTTCTAACCATCATCATCATTTTTTAGCCTCCTGTCGGCAAAGCCGACATTCGTGAACATTCTTCGCTCATTTGTGCTACGAATAATACTCGAACGCCTGTTCTGTGTCAAGAGTGATTTTCGGGCGAGGTACGGCTTTGGCAATGATCCTGTAGGGCGCAAAATGGCTTTGCAAGCCATAAATGCTTTGGCAGGCAACCTCCCGCTAAAACATGAAGACGGGTAAAATTTATAAAGTGATCTTTTTCAAAACCACCCAATTATGAAACTACTCTACAACGCAAATATTTACACGTTTGACGCAATTTATCCGCAGGCATCTGCTGTTTTGATTGCTGGCGCGAGAATTGTTGCAGTGGGCGATCAGGCTACCCTCGAATCCCTTGCGCATGGCAAGGTCGAAAAACAAGATATGCGGGGCTGCACTATTTTGCCCGGTTTGACAGACGCACATCTCCATTTACAACATTATGCGCTTTTTCTTGGCAAGATTGATTGCGAAACAAAAACCAAGGAAGAATGTCTGCGTCGCGTGACAGAGCGCGCGGAAAAAGTAAAACCTGGCGAGTGGATTCTTGGTCATGGCTGGAATCATAATGAATGGTCTCAAAACGGCGACTTGCCCACCGCAGCTGAACTTGACGCGCTTGCGCCAAATAACCCTGTTTATCTCACAGCCAAATCATTACACGCCGCGTGGGCGAATACATTGGCGTTGAATCTTGCAAATATCACCAGTGACACGCCCAACCCAAAGGACGGTGTGATCCAGCGCGATCACACCGGACGCGCAACAGGCGCATTGCTTGAAACCGCAATGTCGCTGGTTGATCGTATTATCCCCGAACCATCCATCACGGAAATTGCAAACGCAATGGAAACCGCCCAACCCATTTTGTGGAGGATGGGGCTGACCGGCATTCACGACTTTGATCGCCGCGATTCTTTTATGGCATTGCAACGCTTACATTCACAAGGCAAGTTAAAATTACGGGTAAATAAAAGCCTCCCTCTCGACAGCCTTGATCAAGCCTTTGACCTTGGCTTGGGGACAGGCTTCGGCGATGATTGGTTGTGGATTGGCTCTGTCAAAGCATTCATGGATGGCGCGCTGGGACAACACACAGCGGCAATGTTTCAGCCGTATGTAAATGAGCCTGAAAATTGCGGCATTTTAAATATGGATGGCGAGGAACTTTTTGAACATTGCCGCCGCACCGCCGATGTTGGTTTGAGCATGACCGTTCATGCCATTGGCGACCGTGCCAACCATGAAGTGCTAAACGCTTACGAACAACTTCGTAAATACGAAAAGGAAAAAAATCTACCGCATTTGCGCCATCGCATTGAGCATGTCCAAATTCTGCACCCCGCCGACGCGCCGCGTTTCGCGCAACTTAATATTATTGCATCCATGCAGCCCATCCATGCGCCCTCCGATATGCTCATTGCCGACCGCCTCTGGGGAGATCGCTCTGCCTATGCATACGCCTGGCGCACGCAATTAAACTTTGGCGCACATCTCACATTTGGATCGGATGCGCCAGTCGAATCGCCCAATCCATTTTTGGGATTACACGCCGCAGTCACGCGACGACGGACAGACGGAACTCCCTCGGCTGAGGGTTGGTACCCCGAACAAAAATTGACTCTGGCTGAGGCATTGTCTGCCTACACTCTTGGCGCCGCCTACGCCGCCAACGCAGAACATCGCCTTGGAAAACTTTCAGAAGGTTATCTCGCAGATTTGATTGTATTGGAGCAGGATATTTTTTCCATCGATCCCAATGACTTGTTGAGCATAAACGCCGCCGCAACAATGATCAATGGAGAATGGGTATATACTTCACCTTGATTTGATGATTGACACGGAACGTAACGAGTTCTTCAAGAAACTTGATAAACAAACGGAAAAATTGAGCCGCCCATGTCCCAAAATATTCCAAAACTCACCCCCGAAATGCTCATTCCTCGTATGGGCGAATACATTGTCCAAAAAGGGTTGATCACCGAAGATCAATTACAGAAGGCGCTTGCCTATCAACAGGAACGAATAGATAAAGGCGATCACTACTTGCTGGGGCAGGCGTTGATTGATCTCAACATGCTGGATAGTGATATGCTCAATCAGGTTGTCACTGAACAGATCATCCAATTACGAACCGCTTTGCAGTCATCCAACTATAATCTTGAACAGCGCGTAAAAGAACGCACTGCCGAGTTGAATTCGGCGCTTCAAAGGCTTTCAGAATTAAATCAAATGAAGGCGAATTTTGTGTCGAATATTTCGCATGAATTACGCACGCCCCTTACTCATGTAAAAGGTTATCTTGAATTGTTGATTACAGAATCACTGGGCAATATTTCAGAAGAACAACGCCATGCCCTGCGCGTAACTCAGCGTGCTACAACCAAACTTGAAAGCATCATCGAAGATCTGATTATGTTCTCGCTCGCCTCGCGCGGTGAGATGAGCATGAAATTGGATAAAGTGGATATCCGCCGCGTCGTAACACTTGCGGCTAAATCTGCATCAACCAAGGCGGAAGAACGCGGCGTGCAAGTTCTGGTCTCTGCCCTTGATACCATTCCCGCAGTGCAGGCTGATTCTGAAAAAATTGGCTGGGTGATAAACCAATTCCTCGATAACGGGATCAAATTCACCCCGTCGGGTGGAAGCGTGGTGATCTCTCTCAAAGAAGAAGGGCATAATCTTGTCCTCGTCTCTGTAACAGATACCGGCATTGGAATCCCGTCGAATCGTTTGAAAGAAATTTTTGAGCCCTTTCATCAGTTGGATGGTTCATCAACACGCCATTATGGCGGCACAGGGCTGGGGCTTTCTTTGGTTCGTCAAATTGTGGAAGCACACGGATCGTTATTGGACGCGCAATCTGTGGAAGGGAAGGGAACTACGTTCAAATTCCCCTTACTGGCAGTGCGTGACTAACCATGGATTTATATACCCTCTCTTCCTTACATAAAATATTTCAGGAAGTTCAACGTCAGCCAGATTGGAGAGCTGCGCTGGATACGTTATTTGTATCTCTGCGCGACTCTTTTGTTTTTGACAATGTAGCCATTTATCTTGAAGACTCGCGCACAAAAGGGTTGGATGTTGTATATGCGCGTGCGGTGGGCCGTGGGAAAACCGCCGAGGCCGATGCTGTTTGGGGCGAAAGCCTTGCGAACGAAGCAATTGCAAAAGGTGAAATGATTTTAAAAGAGCCGCAATTGGGTTCAGGCAAGACCGGGCGCCTGGGTTTGGCGCATTTATTGGCATTTCCTTTATACATTGGTTCAAAGTTGGGCGGTGCGCTTGTTTTTGTTCGTTTTGGCGGACCTCAATATTCCGAGTTGCACATTCAAACCGCGTCTTTGCAGGCATTTTGGGCGGCGGCGCTGATCGAACGCCGAGACTTGCAAGAAGCGCGTACTGAATTGGATTCTGTGCAAAGGCAAATGCGCTTACAGGATGATTTCGTTTCCACCATTTCGCACGAACTTCGCACACCACTCGGCTTTATTAAAGGATACAGCACCAGCCTGTTGCGCGAAGATACCGTATGGGATCAGTCCACCCAGCGCGAATTTCTAAATATCATTGATGAAGAAGCCGACCGCCTGACGCGATTGATCGAAGATATGCTTGAATCTGCACGCCTGCAAAGCAAGACCCTGCAATTTAAGTTTTCTCCCGTAAGAATTGACGCGCTTGTACGCGATGTTGCGACGCGCATTAATATGTACCACCCTAAATTGAAAATTACCTTTGATCTTCAACCACTTCCCCCAATCCGCGGAGATGGCACACGGCTTTCACAAGTCTTTGAAAACCTCTTCAGCAATGCGGTTAAGTATGCGCCTGATTCAGATATTAACATTGGTATGCGAGCCACTATGGATAAAATTCGCATCACCTTCGCCGACAAAGGAGACGGCATCTCGGAAGATTATCTCCCCTTTGTTTTTGAACGCTTCTACCGTGTGCCAGGCGAACGCACCGTCACTGGTACCGGATTGGGCTTGTATATTTGCAAGCAAATTATAATGGCGCATCATGGTAATATTTGGGTAGAGTCAGTGTTAGGCGAAGGCGCAACTTTCATTATCGAATTGCCTGTGGAACCCATGCTCTAGCCAGCCTTCATCTTTGTTTTAAGGAGATTGTTATGCCCAAGCGTATTTTAATTGTGGACGATGAGCCGCGTTATCTGCGCCTCTTGGAGGCTAATTTGCGTACAGAGGGCTATGAAGTAGCCACTGCGCAAGATGGTATGCAAGCGCTGGACGTATTCTCGTTGCAACCAATAGACCTGGTACTGCTGGATGTAATGATGCCGCGCCTGGACGGTTTCGGCGTCTGTCAACGCTTGCGCGAGTTTTCAAACGTGCCAATCGTGATTCTCACAGCGCGCGGAGAAGAGCAGGATCGTGTGCGCGGGCTTGATCTTGGCGCCGATGATTATTTAGTGAAGCCTTTTTCAGCGACTGAGTTACTGGCTCGTGTGCGTGCTGTTTTGCGCCGCGCGCATACTCCCGCTGAAATAACGGGGCAGGCTCGCTTCTTTTCCCACGGCGATCTCAAAATTGATTTTGCGCGCGCAGAAGTGTGGCGCAGTGAAGAGCCTATTTCGCTTTCAGCCACAGAATACCGTCTTCTCCTTCAATTCACACACCATGTTGGCAAAATACTTACATCAGAAGATTTATTAACCAGCGTCTGGGGGGCGGAATACAAGAACGACAAAGAAATTCTCTGGGTGAGCATTGCCCGCCTGCGCCAAAAACTGGAAGAAGATGCCCATGCCCCGCATCATATTGTCACTCGCTCTGGTTTGGGGTATTTGATGCCGCCAATTGAACTTTGATGGGTTTGTGTACATACTGAATAGGAATATGAGCCATGCCTGAAAAGAAAGTCCTCATCATTGATGCAGATGTTGCCAGCCGCAACTTCATTGCCCGTAATCTGCTTGACCAAAAATATGATGTTATTCAGGCCGGTTCTGGCAAAGAGGGACTCATTTACGCATGGCGTGACCGGCCCGATCTCGCAGTGATTGATCCAACAATCACAGACATAGCAGGGGAGGAACTCGCTAAAAAATTGAAACAGGATTCGCGTACCGCCAACATGCCGTTGATTGCTCTTAGCAGCGATCCAAGCGTGACGCGCGTAAAATCCTGTCTTGATGCAGGTTTTAGCGACTACATACCCAAATCTGGGCAGGCTGTGACCATGCTTAATGAAATAGCCAGGCGTTTATTGGGTGTTTCGGCTGCGCCAGCTAGAAAGGGCGGTTTGTTGATGACTTTCCTAAGCGCAAAGGGCGGCACAGGCACTTCATCCATTTGCGCGAATATTGCCATGAACATTGGACAGAATCAGCCAGAATCGCGTGTGGTTGTTGTGGATTTGGTTTTGCCCATTGGCTCCATTGCCCCCATTGTCGGCTATGAAGGCGCGCAAAACATTGTCACATGCACAGAAATGCCCCTGGAAGAAACAACCCCTGAATTTTTCCGTGATAAGTTGGTTGAGTTAAAGCCCTGGCGTTTTCATCTACTGGCCGGCTCGCCGGACCCGGAAAGCGGCAACCATCTAAAAGTGGGGCGTGTTGGAGATATTATCTTGTCTTTGAAAGAAGCCTATGATTATGTGTTGATTGATATCGGACGTTCCCTTTCCAGAATCACACTGCCGCTTATTCAACAAGCGGATCTTAATGTTCTAATTGTAAGCACCGATATAAGCACTGTATCTTTATCGAAAACCATTTTAGACTATATGAAAATTAAGGGCGTTAATACAGATTCGATTTTTGCCATGCTTAACCGCGCCGTGGGTTTGGAGGGCTTAAGCAGACCCGAAACAGAAAAGGCGCTTGATATACCGATCAAAGTTACCATGCCATACCTTAGCAGCAATATGGGGTTTGCCAACAGTCAGCACCAGCCATTTACGCTAAAATTTCCAAAAGATACCGCTTCCATTGTTTTCCAGGACACGGCAAAGGAAATGTCTAATTTGGCGCATAATTTGCGGGCAAAATAATATTACAGGTTGCTGTGGCTTTTTATGCCGGCGATCACAAGGAACCAGCATTATGACAATCGAATATGACGACAAGGGAAAGTTTTATACCGATATTGTTAAAAAACTGCCTGTATCTGTTGTGATACAAACCGTTACCCATTTGGTGCGCGGGTTAGTGCATGTTCGCGATGGGGAACGCCTCAAAAATGAACTGGAACGGGATGAAATGTTTCTGGCTGTGACCAATGCCGTCGTTTACAGCGCTGATGACAAGGTCTTGTTCACCGTGCCGTTCATTGCGCTGCAACGGGCGCAGATTATTTGGATTATGCCTGTTGACAAGGAAAACCAAAAGGACTTGAGCGAATGACTTCCCTTAATTCTTCCACCCCAGGCCGGCTTACAGGACAAGACCTTATTCGGTTAAAAAAATATCTTGCAGACAATCTGATGCGCGCTTTGGAGTCAGAGAGCGTTTCTGTTGCCCAGCGCCCCGCCTTTGTTAAGCAGAATATCATTCATGTTTACGAGCAGACACAACTGAAACTGCCCGATGATTTGCGTAAACAGATATTTGATCAAGTGGTAAATGATCTGCTTGGCTTTGGCCCGATCCAATCTTTGTTGGATGATGAAGATGTTTCAGAAATTATGGTCAACGGTCCCAAAAAGGTCTTCGTAGAAAAAAAAGGAAAATTGACCAAGACCAACATCACATTTGATGATGATGACCATGTTCTGCGAATCATTGACCGCATTGTTTTGCCGCTAGGGCGCCACGTGGATGCTGATTCTCCCACAGTGGATGCTCGTTTGCCTGACGGCTCGCGTGTGAATGCTGTAGTGCGTCCTGTGGCTATTGACGGACCCTCCATCACCATTCGAAAATTTCGCAAAGATAAACTTCAGGCGGAAGACCTCATCAACTTTGGCTCACTGACCAGGTCTATGGCTGACTTTTTACAGGCCTGTGTTAAGGCGCGTTTTAATATTATCATCTCTGGCGGTACTGGTTCGGGCAAAACAACATTGTTAAATGTAATGTCTGGCTTTATTCCTGAAAACGAACGCATTATCACCATTGAAGATGCCGCTGAACTGCAACTCCAGCAGGATCATGTAATGCGTATGGAAACAAAAACCGCCAATGCAGATGGACTTCATGCTGTGACCATTCGTGAACTTGTGAAAAACTCCCTGCGTATGCGTCCCGACCGAATTGTGGTGGGTGAGGTGCGCGGCGGCGAAGCGTTGGACATGCTTCAAGCCATGAATACGGGTCACGACGGCTCTTTGACTACCGTTCACGCCAACACGCCGCGCGACGCCATATCCCGTATTGAAACTCTGGTGTTGATGGCCGGCATGGACTTGCCGCTTAAAGTAGTGCGTCAGCAAGTTTCATCGGCAGTGGATTTGATTGTGCAACAAACGCGCCTGAAAGATGGTCAGCGCAAAGTGACTGCCGTAACTGAAGTGGCAGGCATGGAAGGCGATATTATTGTGTTGACTGATATTTTTAAATTTAATCAAACGGATGTCACCGCCGAAGGAAAAGTGATCGGCGAAACAGCAGCCACGGGTATTCGTCCCAACTTTACGCCGCGTCTTGTTGCGGCTGGTTTTAAACTCAGCGCAGATATATTTGCTCCGCCGAAACCGTCTGCCAATCAGAATACGCGGCGTTGAAACACTCTGCTATAATTCAGGCATTCATTTACTTAGAGGAAATATGAACAACGCCCAGATCACCATCCGTGAAAAAAAACTTGGTTTGCTTATTCGAGATGCGCGCATGGCTGAACGCCGCAGCATTAAAGAATGTGCTGATGCAATTGGCGTGAAGCCGGGGATTTTCCGCGCTTACGAAGAGGGTCGCCGCGCCCCCTCGTTGCCAGAACTCGAAACGCTTGTGTTTTATCTCAAACTTCCCATCAGTCAGTTTTGGGGCAAGGAAACCAGGTCTGATTCGATGCTGCTCGAATCATTGGATACCTCGCGCTTGATTTCTTTGCGCCAGCGAATGATCGGCGCGCTCCTGCGACAGGAACGTAACAACGTAAACATGTCCATTCGGCATCTGTCAACAGAAACAGGAATCTCACAAGCCGCACTCAAGGCTTATGAATTGGGCGAGCGCGCCATCCCCGTGCCAGAATTGGAAAGTATTCTTGCGGTTATGGGAAGCCGTATTGAAACATTCTTTGACCAAAACGGTCCCGTGGGGCAGTGGATGACCAGCCAGCGGGCCGTGCAAAAATTTGTTGAATTGCCTGAAGACATGCAGAACTTTGTCTGCCAGCCGGTCAACCGCCCCTACCTTGAATTGGCAATAAAACTCAGCGACATGTCCCGCGAAAAATTGCGCTCTGTGGCTGAAGGTTTGCTGGATATTACGCTCTAAATTTTCACCATATTAAAGTGACAGTCACTTGCAAGTGGCTGTCACTTTAATAATTTACCCTGGAAAGAAGACCTATGACACCCAATCCCGACCAACTAGCCGAACAAGGCAAACAGGCATTTCGGAATAAAAATTTTGACGAAGCCGCTGATTTATTTAACCAAGCGGCTGAAGGCTGCGCCCACGATGGACTGATGGCGGCTGAAATGCGGAATAATATGAGCGTGGCTTTATTGCAGGCAGATAAACCGCAAGAGTCGCTTACAGCCGCGTTGGGTACGGACTTGGTCTTTGCAGAAGCAAAGGATATTAAACGTCAGGGCATGGCGTTGGGGAATCAGGCTGCCGCGCTCGAAGCCCTTCACCGCTATGATGAAGCTGTTGAAAAATACGACCTCGCCGCCCAATTATTTGATCAGGCAGGCGAAGGCGATTTGCGCGCGTTGGTTATGAAATCATCTGCTGCCATAAAACTAAAAACAGGCAAGGTGACTGCCTCGGCATTTAAGATGATGGGGTCGCTTGAGGCAAAAGACAACCCCAGTTTTTTTGAACGCATTTTAAAATTCTTTTTGCGTTTCATCAAATGATCAACGTTCGTTTGCAGGTTCGCCGCGCTGTCGTTCAAGATCAAGACCAGCTTACAAACCTTGTTTTTTACGAATCCAATACCCACCGTCATTTGGATTGGCATTCTCCACAGGAATGGCTTGGTTCCTCCAATTACTGGGTCAGGGAGGAAGATGGTCAAATTACCGGCGCATTGGCCTGCCCCGAAGATCCGCCACACGTGGCGTGGATTCGCTTCTTTGGGCACCATCAATATCTTTCCGCACCTCAAGCCTGGTCTTCGCTTTGGAATGTGGCGCGTGGTGAGATTGCGCGCGCAAATATACAAACCGACATTGCCGCCATTGTTGTTAAGCAATGGTTTAAATCCCTTTTACTTTCCAGCGGTTTTGAATTAAAGCAATATATTGTTTTGCTTGAACTGAAACATGAAAATATCAGGTCTTTTTCTGCGCCTCACGGAATCCGAATTCGCCCCATGCAGGATGCAGACTTGCCCGCTGTAGCCAGGGTGGATTTAGCCGCCTTTGGCAATTTTTGGCACAACACACAAAACACACTTCAAAAGGCGCGTTTGCAGTGCGCGAGCGCCAGCGTTGCAGAAGATGCTTCTGGGGCGGTGGTTGGTTATCAACTCAGTACGAAGAATCCGTTTGGGGCGCATCTCGCCAGGCTGGGGGTTGTACCAGAAGCGCAGGGCAGGGGAATAGGCTCCGTGTTGGTGAGTCACTTGATCCAGTCGCTAGGCGCAAGCCAATTAAGCAAACTTTCTGTTAATACACAGGCAGATAATATTGCGTCTTTATCACTTTATCAAAAATTAGGTTTTGTTCGCACGGGTGAGCAGTTGCCCGTGTTGACATATTCAATAGGCGTCTAAAAATGGACGAGATTAACTTTCCTGCGCGCATCATGCGTAGATTTATAGAAACCCTTTCTTCCGACATCGGGCTTGAAGCGCTCCTGGCAGTGCTTTTAAAAGCAGACTTGCCTGATGAGTGGGCGTCGCCTGCATACTTTACCGCATTGGATGACGCGCGCGCTGCACAGGCGTACTCGCGCTTACAAGCTGCACTGCGCGTATATTACGGACGCGGGGCGCGCGGTGTTTTGTTGCGAATCGGATCCAAACTATGGCATTATTTATTGGATGATGCAGCGTTTGGGGTTAAAGCCCAAGCCACGTTCATTCGCGGACTTCCAAAATCTCTACGACGCAAACCCAGTCTGGAATTGCTTGCGCGCATTTTGAGCGCCGTTCCGGGAAATATCACACTTCACACCCTAGACCTTGACCTGCTCATTGTTGACCAGGCATCTCCCACAACCGCAGATCAATCTGACGTCGCCCCGATCTGCTTCGTAACTCTGGGTTTAATCCGCGAATGTTTGTACTGGGCGGATGGACAGGAACACGATATTGAAGAACGCGCCTGCCGGGCGATGGGTGCGCGTCAATGTGAATTCAAAATCATCATCGGAGGCTGAAATGAAACATTATGAAATGACTTGGAAAGCGCATGATAATTTGGATATTTTCGCGCAAGCGTGGGAGCCGACCATGCCTCAACCCAAAGCCGTTATTTGCCTTGTGCATGGGCTTGGCGAACATACTTCACGGTATGCACATGTTGCAGAAGCGCTTAATAAGGAAGGTTACGTGCTCTTCGGCGCAGACTTGCGCGGGCATGGACGTTCAGGTGGGGCGCGCGGGCATATAAATTCCATTGAAGATTTCATGAAAGACATAGATGTTTCATTGGAGCAGGCACGCACGCGTTATTCGGGTTTACCGATCTTTTTATATGGTCACAGCCTCGGTGGGATTCAGGTTTTACATTATGGCTTGATCCGCAAGCCAAATATTAAAGGCGTCATTGCCACCAGTTCGGGACTTCATACCGCCTTGGAACAACAAAAGGTGAAAATAATGATGGCAAAGGTGCTTGGTTCTCTTATGCCAAACACCTCCATGCCCAGCGGCTTGGATGCGAAGACCATCTCTCGCGATGAGAAAGTAGTGCAGGCTTATATCAATGATCCGCTTGTGCATGACAAGATTTCGCTCGGCTTCGGCAGGGTTATGGTTGGCGTCACAAGTTGGACTTTGGCTCACGCAGGCGAATTTACGCTTCCCTTATTGCTTTTGCATGGCAAGGCTGATGTATTGGCTTTTCCATCCAGCAGTACCGAATTTGCCGCGCCTTTAAAGGAAAAATGTACGCTGGTTTTGTGGGAAGATGCCTACCACGAATTGCATAATGAGCCTGAAAAAGAGGAAGTTTTTAAAACGATGACCTTGTGGATGGATGCCCGCCTGCGCGAATAAAGATAAGAACTTATTAACGCTTTACTGGACAAATCCATTTGGGCATGGCACAATTCGCGGTCATAATATTTGAATTAGAGGAGAGAGTATGAATAACCCGAAAGACATCAGCAAACGGCAGGCGCGCCGTGAACAAGTACGCCGTAAGGAACAACGCGGCCGCCTGATAGGAATTGGACTCATTAGTATCGGCGCGATCTTTGTTGCTTTTTTGATCATCTACCCGAATTTTATACCCGCCGCAGCAATTGCCACGCCAGTAGCGGTTGTCCGCCCGAATGTTGAATTTAATGCGGCAGGCAATCCAGATGCGCCGATCAGAATTGATGAATATTCTGACTTCCAATGCCCGTACTGCGCTAAATTTTATCAAACCACCGAAGCGCAGTTGATGGAAACCTATGTGGCTGATGGTACGGTATATTTTGTCTATAATACCTTTGGCGAATTCATTGGACCCGAATCGGCAGGATCGGCTGAAGCGGCGTATTGCGCAGGCGATCAGGGTAAATTCTGGGAGATGCACGATATTATTCTTTCCAATCAAGCAGGCGAGAATCAAGGCGCTTTCGCAGATCGAAATTTGATTGCATTCGCTGAGACCCTGAAACTGGATATGGATAAATTTGAGACCTGTTTCAATGCGAATTCCTATAAAGACACCATTGATCAAGATATGGCCGATGGAATTGCCGCCGGTATTAAGGCTACCCCCTCATTTGCTTTGACCTACACAGTAAACGGAGAGGTAAAAACGAAACTTATTGAAGGGGCGTTATCCTTTGATAGTTTCAAGCAGGAAATTGAATCCGCTCTGGCTGAGATCGGGCAATAAAGCATTTTTGAAAACAAAAAAGGACACGGCGTTTATCACCGTGTCCTTTTTGATTCTTGAAATTCACTTTAATTTCTGATTGCATCCAAAGCCCTAAACCGATGAATAAAATATATCGCCAGCGCAAACAAAGCCAGTGCGTTGGCTTGATGGGTGAGCGCAATGCCAATGTTGACGTAGGAAAGGATGGTCAACACTCCAAGCGTGATTTGCAAAGCGACTATGCCTATCAGCCAGATTAATCCTTTTTGTATATCCTGCGGATAGTTTTGTTTCTTTACAAAATAATAAACAACCGGCACGGCGATCAGCCCCAGCCAGGCCAGCCAGCGATGAACGAATACGATGGTCTGCGGGGTTTCAAAAAGATTGATCCATGAGTTGAATAGGTTGGGGGGAATCCATTTGCCGAACATGAGCGGCCAGGTATCTGAAACGTGGCCGGCTTTGAGTCCTGCCGTCATGCCGCCATAGGATATTTGCAGAATGAGCAATGCCATTGACCACGCTGTTAATTTTGAAGGCAATGACCACTTTGTTTTTTTATTTTTTTCAGGGAAGCCATATTTGTGACCAAGGGAGGTCCATAATGAAAGGGCAAGCAGGCTTAACGCAAAGAGCAGGTGAATGGTGAGGCGGAAGTGGCTGACGGCGGGGCGGTCGGCCAATCCGCTGGCGACCATGTACCAGCCCATGAATGCCTGCGCGATGAAAAGTATGCCCATTGCAAAGTAGACGCCAAATTCCTTAATGGGAATTGTTTTTTTGAATAGGAAATAGAAAACAGGAATGGCATAGAATAAACCCGCCAGCCGCGCAATGATGCGGTGAATCCATTCCATGTAAAAGATGAACTGGTATTCAGGGAGGGTCATGCTTGTGTTGATTTGTTGATATTCTGGCGTGTCCTGGTATTTGGCGAATTCCTCTTGCCAGGCTTGCTGACCAATGGGCGGGATGACGCCGCTGATTGGATTCCATTCTACGATGGAGAGTCCAGAACGGGTGAGGCGGACGAATCCGCCGAAGACGACGAGTAAGGCGACAATGGCGGTGAAGATGAAGAGCCAGTTCATTACGGCTGTGTTTTTTGTCTTTGGCATATTGTTCTCCGTGATTTAATTTCTTAATTGTAGCATGTGAAAATGCCTGGGTTGAGATCAAGGTTTGGGGAGCACAGGATCAGTTTTGGGGTTGGGTGCGACGCGAAAAAAATGCCCGCCGTGTGCTGGCAGGCATTCGATGTATTCTTCCAGTTAACTGTTTTGCATCTGAAAAAGTAGTTTGCGATATTCGTCTACATTGGGCGGGTTCATTAGGACAATTTGGTTAATGACTTCGAGCGCGCCTTGTTTGTTGCCTGTTTGCATGAGAGTTTCGCCTAATATATCCAGCAGCGAAATGGCTTCATCCATGCGCCCCGCGTGTTGAAGCCGCGCAGCGAGTGCGCGTTTGAGCAGTAGTTGCTCAGGGTGTTCTTTTAGCATGTCTTCAAGGAAGAGGATGGCTACATCATCTTTGTTTTGGCTTTCAAGGTGGGTGATGTAGTTTTCAAGTTCATTCATGGCTTTGTCGGTTTGAGCCATGCGTAAGTTGAGTTCGACAAGTTGTCGGCGTGTAGTGTCGTCGTCGGGGGCGATGGTGCGGATTTGTTCGTAGACGCGCAGGGCTTGCTTCCAGTCGAGGCGTTGCAGGTCTATGTCGGCCATGCGTTGAAGGATGTGCGCGTTCCAGTCGCGGCTGGCGTTGCCTTGCTGTACCACGCGCAGGGCGGTGGTGTAGGTTTTGCGCGCCATGTCCAGTTCGGCAAGGCGGTTGTAGATGGCGGCCAGTTCAAGGTATTCGCGAATTGCATCGTCAGTTTGTCCGCGGGCAATGAGTTGATCGATGAGGCGGCTGCGTGATCCAAAATCCATTGGCGCAAGTTGAATTATGCGCCGCAATAGTTTTGTGGCTTGCAGTACTTCGCCGCGCACGCTGTAGGCGTGTGCCACGATGCTGTATTTTACAATTGCGTCTGCTTCGTGATTTTCCTGTACCAACAGGTCGCCCATCAACATGTGCAATGGGAGGTAGGTCGGCGCGTGTTGTATGGCGTAGTAGGCTTCGTCCATTGCCGAGCGCAGGCTTCCCATGCGCGCCAGGTGGTTGATGCGGTTCATTGATTCAAGCACAGAACTGGATTGCGCTTGCAGGATTACGTCGGCAAGCGGCGCGGTCATGTCGCCATCTTGTTTTGGCATTTGGTCGCGCGTTTTGTGCAGTTGTTCGCGCCAGTCGGGGCGGATGAGTAAACTGTTGATGTTTTCGCATACTTTACGCAGGATGTTTTCATCCTTTTGGTTTTCATGCGCTTCGATTAACGGTTCGTATTGCTGGCTGATTTCATCTGATTTTTCGGCGGGTACGGTGATCGAATCGGCAAGTTTTAATGCTTCAAGGTATTCGATGGAGGCTTCGTTGAAACGGGATTTACCGACAAGCAACTGTCCCATTAAGAGGCGTGTGCCAAGCGCGTAATCGGTATGTTTGACTGCGTTCTGTAAAAATCGTTGCGCGCTTTCAGTCCGTTCTCCTTTGAAGCGCAGCAGCCCCAACATGAAGTACAGAGATGGATGTTTGAAGCCCGCATCCAATGCGCTTTCAAATTCCTCTGCGGCTTGCGCTTCATTGCCTTTGGTTTGCGCATCAATTGCCAGTCCGAGGTGCAACACTACTTTCGTTTGTTCAGATTGTTGCAGTGAAAGTCCGCCTGTGCCTTTCATAATTGCAGAAAGACCTTTTCGCTCCTGCGCCGATGGGTTGTCGTCGGAATATTCAAAGAGCAATTCTGCGAGTTGGGTTAATGCTTTTTGCCGCGATTCGGCAATTGGATCCAAACCGGAAGATGCCTTTGGTTTTTGCAGTTGTTTTACCTGCGCCATGCGAATGGGTCCCGTGCCGCCTTTGCCGCGCAATGGCCTGGGGAGTAATTGCCCTGTTTTGAACAGCGTCTCGGCTTGTTTTACTTCGAGGCTGTTGGGTAAAAGCGAGACGGCTTTATCCACCATCTCTTTTGTTTTTTCAGCGTTGCCTGCGCGTTGAATGATGCTGGCAATGGCAAGGTATTCGGTAACGGCTTGTTGAACATGCCCCAGTTTTTCATGCACCTGCGCCAAACGCGAGTGTGCAATGGCGTTTTCAGGGTTTACGTTTGTGACACGTACCCAGTTTTCGAGCGCCTTCTCGGTGTCTCGCTGTTTGAGGAAAAGATCACCGGCACGCAATGCCGCATCTACTGCGGTTTTTAAGTCGCCAGTGCGCTCAGAGAGTTGGGCTACTTTTTCCATGGGAACGGGGTCGTCGGGTGATAGTTTTGCCACGTTCATGTAGATATGCAAGGCTTCTTCAACATTGCCCAATTGATAGAGCGCCAGCCCGAGGCTGTTTAATGCTTTTGGATGATCGGGGAATTCCTGCAAGGCTTGCCGGTAAGCGGCGACAGCGTTGTCCCATTCCTGATCCCAGGCGGCAGAGTGGCCGTCGTTCATTGCTTTTTGAAAAATGTCTTCTCTTCCGGGCATAGTGATCCAATTCCAATTAAATGGTTTGTGTTATTTCACGTAATTATAACCTTTTCGTGTTGCGTGTTGCATTTCCGTACGCAATACGCAATACAAAATATTTTTATTCCAGTACTTTCATCTCGCCCCAACTTTGACCCGCGCGCGCTTCGGTTGAAAGCGGAATACTCATGGGGTAGGCATTTTCCATGACTTCCTGTACAAGTCGCGCGGTCTTTTCCAACTCGGCTTGGGGGCATTCCAGCACGAGTTCGTCATGCACTTGCAGCAGCATTCTGGCTTTCAGCCCTGCGGCTTTGATCGCAGGCATAAGTTGGATCATGGCGATTTTCATAATATCTGCGGCTGTGCCTTGAATGGGCGCGTTGATGGCTTCGCGTTCTTCGCGGTTCTTAATTTGTGGATTGATCTTGCCTTGCAAAGCGGGGAAGTATCTGCGGCGTCCAAGAAGCGTTTCGACGTATCCCTGCTGTCCCGCAAGTTGTTTGATTTCGTCCAAATATTTTTTAACGCCAGGGAATTTTGTGAAATAGGCCTTGACGAAATTTTCGGCTTCAGCCAGAGTTAATTCGGTTGAGCGCGCCAGCCCGAATGAAGACATGCCATAGATCAAGCCGAAGTTGATCGCTTTTGCGTGGCGGCGCATTTCCTTTGTGACCGATTCATTATCCACGCTGTAAACTGCGGCGGCGGTGGTGACATGAATATCCTCACCGGCTTTAAACGCCGCCAGCATGGTTTCATCTCCGGCCATGTGCGCCACAATTCGTAACTCAATTTGTGAGTAATCTACCGAAAGCAGGACACTGCCTTTCTCGGCGATGAAGCCATTTCGTACGCGGCGTCCTTCCTCGGTGCGAATGGGGATGTTTTGCAAGTTGGGGTTGGATGATGAAATACGACCTGTCACCGCTCCAATTTGACTGTAGGATGTATGCACGCGTCCGGTTTGTGAATCCACTGCGGCGGGCAGGGCATCTACGTAAGTTGATTTTATTTTTGAAAGTTCGCGGTTTTCCAAAATCATATCCACCACGGGATGTTTTCCGCGCAATAATTCAAGCACATCAGCCGAGGTGGAATAATGCCCGCTTGCGGTTTTCTTGCCTTTATCTGGCGGGTCAAGCCGCAAATGTGTAAAAAGCACATCCGAAAGCTGCTGGGTCGAGTTGAGATTAAACGGTTTGCCCACAGAGTCAAAAACCCGTTTTTCAATTTCCGCCATGCGTTGAGTCAGTTCTTCAGACATTTTTTTGAAGAATGGCAGGTCAAGCAAAATGCCCGCCATTTCCATTTCAGCCAATACCGGCGTAAGCGGCAAATCTATATTTGAAAGTAACTTTGTGCCATTGGCGCGCAACAGGTCTACTTCCAACATTGGCATGAGACGTAAAATCGTTTCGGCATCTGCGGCGGCGTACGGCGCAACGGATTCAATCGCAATATCTGCCATGCTTAGTTGGTTTTTGCCCTTGCCGATCAGTTCCTCAATGTGAGTCATCTCTTCACCGAGGCGGGTATGGACCATGTTTTTCAATCCCAAACTGCGCGAGGCGGGGTCAATAATAAATTCCGCCAGCATGGAGTCAAAAGTTAAGGGCGTGGTAAGCAACCCATAGCGCGCAAGGATGATGTAGTCATATTTGGCGTTGTGCGCCACCTTCCCGATTTTTGCATTGGTCATGGATGGTGTCAGGGCGGCGATCACTTTTTCAATCGGCAGGTTGTTTCCTGATGTATGCCCCACGGGGATATAGTATGCCTGTCCCGCTTTGATCGCAAGTGAAATGCCTACGATCTCGGCTTGCATCTCTTCTGTGGATGTTGTTTCTGTGTCGAATGAAATGAC
Source organism: Anaerolinea sp. (assembly GCA_020049345.1). Taxonomy (GTDB): domain Bacteria; phylum Chloroflexota; class Anaerolineae; order Anaerolineales; family Villigracilaceae; genus Villigracilis. The sequence continues at coordinate 10,551 of JAIFKY010000161.1, read as the reverse complement.
GCTTGCTTTTGCAAGTTCATTTGCAAGGTTATCGAGTTTATCCTGCGTGTCTACAATAATGACTTCAATGTTGGATGTCTGCGTGGGCGCGTAAACAACTTGCGGCTCGTTCACAAACATCGAAAACTGTCCGCTTTTTGTTTTTGCGGATTTGGCAGGCTTCAGCGAAGATACCGCAGGCGTGGACTCAATCACGCCGCTGCTAATGGCAGGGACTTTCGCCAACAGCGTGCGGAATTCCATAGCCTTGAAAAATTCCTCGAGCGCGGCGCCGTCAAAGGGTGTGACTTTTGCGTGATCAAGATCAAACGCTATTTTCACGTCTGTGCGAATGAGCGCCAGATCATAACTCATGTATGCAGATTCTTTACTTGCCTCTAGTTTGCCTTTCCAGCGATTTTCCACCTGATCGAGGTTTGCGTAAATTGCATTCAGTGTGCCGAATTTTTCAAGCAGTGCAATCGCGGTTTTTTCTCCCACGCCTTTTACGCCGGGGATATTGTCTGAGGCATCTCCAACGATGGCTTTGTAATCCACTACCTGATCGGCGCGCACGCCTAATTTTTTGATGACATCCTCATCGGTGATGTAGGTCTGGTTGTCGCCAGCCAGATATACTGCTGTACGCGCATTGACCAACTGCAAAAGATCGCGGTCGCCGGTGATGATTTTTACGCCCAAGCCTTGTTCCGCGGCGATTCTTGCCACCGTGCCGAGTACGTCATCTGCTTCGAAGCCGTCCATTTCGAGGCGCGGAATGTTGAAGGCGTCTACCATTTGACGGATGCGATCAAGCTGCGGGCGTAGATCGTCCGGCATTTTTTCGCGCGTGCCTTTATATTCAGGAAAAATTTCATCACGAAAGGTTTTGCCCACATCGAAAGCCACTGCAAGGTACTCAGGCTTTTCCTGTTCCAAAATCCGCACCAGTTCGCGCGCGAAGCCATAAATGCCCGCTGTAGGCTCGCCTGTGGAGGTTTGCCAGCGCTGGCTGCTTGCGCCTGCGGTCAGGGCAAAATACATACGATAAGCAAGAGCGTGTCCATCAATTAGGTAAAGTGTAGGAGGCATAGGGTTTGATTGAGAGTGTAATATGGATATTAAAAAATAAAGCGCAGAGTTGATTATACTCTGCGCTTCTTCTTTTTTAGTCTTGCGCTCGTGCTTCGAATGGGGGAGCTTCTTGTCCCTGACGCTGGCGGGTTTGGCGGATGTAATCACGCACCAGTTGTTGCGGATGAGGCTGCGTGCCGCCCATAATCAAATAACCGGGCGCCCAAAAATCGCCTGATGGATTCTCTTTTTTCATGCGCGGAAAATCTCCAAAAATTTTCTCCGAAGTTTGCTGGCGCATAATCCGCATGAGATAGCCCGGCGATGTGTTCGGCTGTACATTTACCACCCATTGTAAATATTCGGGGCGCACTGAAAGGTATTCCAAACGCCAGCCAAATGCAATGCAAATATTGGGAAGCCACTCGCTGACCAAATCCGCCAGATCACCAGTGATGTAATGCGATGAAAAACGCGGCACAAGCAGGCAGGCGTAAGTCAGGTGATATAACCCCGCAGTGTTTGGCTCAACCACCAGTTTTCGCGCGGCTTCTGTCGTAGGGCTTTCGCGGGTCACATCTAAATTGCCTGAAACAGGCTTGGCAACTGGAGTTTCAGGTCTTGCTTTGGGGCGTGACGGCGCGGTCACTTCAACTTGATCAAATACCGCTTGAGGAGATTGCGCGCCTGCGCCTGACCCCTTGGGTTGATTCGCGGCTTCGGATGTTTTCTTCAACTGGACAACGGGGGACGCTTCGCGTTTGAAAGCAGAGGCATTTGAAAGCGGCACAGAAACACGCGTCTCATTCGGGTCGAAAACTTCTTTTTTGTGTGGCAGCCTGAAATCGCGGGTTGTGGCGGGTTCAGGGTTTGGCGTTGGGATGTTGATTAGAATATCCGAAATTTTTGGAATCTCGGCTGAGTCGTCTTGATCCATGACTGTAGGAGATTCTGCGGGCTTGGTTGATTTTTTCGGCTCAGGGGAACGCTCGTCATCCAGATCGGTGATAAGTTGGCTGGCTTGGCTGCGGATGGTGCTAAACGGGGTTTCCGCGTCGAAAACGAGTGCCAGCACAGTATCTGTTGCGAGGCGGGTGGCGTACAACATGTGTTCGGCTTTTGTGCTTTCGAGGCGAATAAAGCGCAGGAGGTCAGAACCTTTTTGTCCATCCCAGTTGCGTGTGACGGTTTGCGCTACTTCTTTTGCCGCATTCTGTGAAAGACTGCCAGCGTAAGCCCATAATCCATTTTTGCGCGTAATTAATGCGGCTTGCGCCGAGGATTCCAACGTTATGCGGGTGAGATGCTGGGCGGCTTTGGTTGGATCACTTAACCACGGCAAAGTGGAACTTTCGACAGTTGAGACAACAGAGGTATTTTGAGGTTCGCTGATGGCGGTCATAAAATTTGACATCCTAAATGGTTTGCGAACAAGGATCCATGGACGTAACTTGTCGAAAGTGGGTGGGGTAACGCCGTCATCACACAGAATGATGAGGTTGATACTTGGTCGAATGGTTCGCAGTGCAGATCCAATGTCATGTACCCATTCCTCGCTGTTTGAATAATCCAGCATGGCTAACGGAGCGCCAATTTCATCTGCACGGACGATGGCAGATGATTTATTGGTAACAACATGGATGCGATAAATTCCCGTCTCTTCCATTATATGACGGATGCTGTCTCCAAGTTGTGAAGATGGGGTAATTACAAGAATATCCGCTGGCATTTGCGATGAAGTTTATCACTTATAACTAGCCTAATCAAGTCGGATTTTCCCGCCGATTCTCGGTGTGCTTTGTAAAGAGAAAAATATGCGAAAACCGTGAATAACTTGGTCTCGTTTCAAATGCGTTGGGAAAACCCCGCGCTGCATGTTACGTGTTCCGTTTGAAGGTTTACGAAACACAGAACAGATTTCAAGTTTAAACTGAAGTTCGCTCTGGAAAATTTGTCTAGTTGACTTGTAATTTCGGCCGTTTTGTGCTATTAACTATACAGTATAAATTCATAAATAAGGTTGATGTATGCATCGCGAGCGAGTATCTGAAAACGTTTTTTGGTTCCAAAGTGAAGTGTATGCGCAAGTGACGGCCGGGGTCGTTGTTGGTCCGCAGTGGGCGGTGGTGATTGATACGCTGGCTCTGCCTGAAGAAACGCTGGGCATGCGTGAGTTCATTGAACATGAGTTGGGCGTGCAGGTGCGTTACGTAATTAATACGCATTATCATGCCGATCACACTTGGGGCAATTGTTTTTTTCCCGGCGCAACTGTGATCAGCCACGCCAAATGTCGTGAATTATTAATTGAGTACGGCATCCCTTCGCTGGAGTCGGCTCGCAAGCAGAATCCAAACCTGCGACAGGTAAAGATCGTTCTGCCTCACATGACGTTTGCATCTGGCGAGTTGACCATGCGCGTGGGGAAGAAAAACCTGGTCTTCTCACAAACTTTCGGTCACAGCGAAGATGGTATTTCTGTATTGGTGGAAGAGGATCGCGTGCTTTTTGCTGGCGATGCGTTTATGTCATTGCCCTACATTGTGGATGGCGACATTGATGACATGCTTGCTTCAGTCAAACGCATTGGGCGCATGGGACTTGAAAATATCATTCAAGGTCATGGAGATATTATCCTGCGCGGCGAGATCGATGCGGCTGTAAAAGAGAATACGAATTACCTCAACAATATTAAGAAGGCTGTAAAATCTGCGGGCAAACGCAAAGACGTGGATGAGTATCTCGACGCGATTACAATTGAAAGCTGCGGCAAGAGCCGTGTTCATCTCGGCGGGCTGGCAGAAACGTTACATCGGCGTAATTTGCGGGCTTTATACCGTCAGATGCACAGCGAAGAATAATTGCCGGAAGGCAAATGAAAAACAGAAAATGTTGCAGAGCAGAGGTCTTGCCTGCAACATTTTTCATAGTGATTGAAACTCTGGAGAAGTTGATATGAAGTTTATTCTCGAAAAATCAAAATACCTTGCTTTGGTGGGCGTGATCGCCATGTTGGTCGCCGCAGTTGCGGCTTTTGCTTGGGGCACGCTAAAAACAGTCAATACCGTTCTTTTGGTGTTTCGTTCCATGGGTATGGATAAGGCGATCACGGTGGAGTTTGTTGAGATTGTGGATAGTTTCCTGATTGCAACAGCCTTGTTGATCTTTACTGTCAGTTTGTATGAGTTGTTCATTGACAAACTTGATTTGCCCGAATGGATGCTGGCTCATAACCTGTATGATTTGAAAACCAAATTGAGCAGTATGATCGTGCTCGTGATGGGGGTGAAGTTTCTTGAAAAATTACTGGATGTGAAAAATGCCAGTGATCTGTTGCAGATCGGCACCGCAATTGCGTTGATGTCTGCGGCTTTAATTGCGTTTGGCTATTTCGGTAAAAAGGATTAATTTATTACCTGGCGTGACATAATTTCTTAATCCAAAACAGCCTGCGTTGCGGCGGTTAAGAAAGGATAATTGGCATGAAAGGGAATACTCGAACAGCGTCAGGATTTCCCCCGTTTCAACAGGGCGGCTTGGATTCACTGTGCGGTTTGTACAGTATTGTCAACGCGGAAAGATTTATCAACCATTCATCAGACGAAGAGACACAGCAATTATTTGACGATTTCGTTTATTTTCTTGCGCGTCGGAAATTATTAAGCAAGTTATTGATCGGGGGAATTATCCACACCGAAATGTTATTGCTCCTCGACAAGGTCGTGGGCAAACAAAGAATATCCAATGTGCAAATTCCCTGGCGCGGCGTACCCAACCCAGACTTGACCAGATTTTGGAAGTCCATTCAAAGTTTTTTGGATGGAACCCCAGGTCGGGCGATTATTTTGGGGTTGCAAGGCTATCATGACCATTGGACTGTGATCGAAAGCATTACCAACCGTTCCATCATGTTGTATGACTCGGCGCTGATCAAGCGCCTGTCACGTTCATCCTGCACAACCGTTTACATAACAGAAACGCGCAAGCATCTGCTGTTTCCCGCGCAAACATATTTTCTCTCAAACGAACCCACCGGATACATGCCCGAATAAAGGTTTTGGGCGGGCGCATTTTTTTTAGGCAAGCCCAATCACCCTGTCGCACACTTGAACCGCAAGCCCTGCATAATTTTCAGGCGAGAGCGACTGTAGTTTTTTGCGCGTCTCGTCATTCACATCCAGCGATTCAAGCCAGGATTTGTAATCGGATTCGGTCAGCACACGTCCGCGAGTTTGCTGTTTGAGCGTTTCGTATGCATCGCTGCGACCCGCCGCCCGCAGGATGGTTTGCGCGCCCTCTGAGATAACTTCCCAGTGCAGGTTCAACTCGGCGCGGATTTTCTCCTCGTTGGCGGTGATGCGTTTCATGCCGCGCACCAGGTTTGCCCATGCCAATAATGTGTGACCCATTGCCACGCCAAATGTGCGGCGGACTGTAGAATCAGATAAATCGCGTTGCAGGCGTGAGACGCTTAGTTTTTGGGCGTAGTGCATGAGCAAAGCGTTGGCAATGCCAAGATTGCCTTCTGCATTTTCAAAGTCAATCGGGTTGACTTTTTGCGGCATGGTGGATGAGCCGACTTCGCCTTCCACAACTGCCTGTTTGAGATAGTCGTCGCTGATGTAGCGCCAGATGTCTTGTGAAAAATCAATCAAAATCGAGTTGAGCATTCGCAGTGAGTCAAAATAGCGAATCCAATTGTCGTAAGGCAAAATTTGGGTGGTGACCAGGTTGGCTTCCAGACCATAATTTTGAATGAAATTTTCGCTAAACGCAAACCAGTCTGTTTGCGGCAGGGCAGATTGCAGGGCGTTGAAATTTCCAACTGCGCCTGTCAACTTGGCTTCGAATTTATGCCCCGCAATTTCAGCGTGTGATTTTTTCAGCCTTGCAAAATAAACTGCAAATTCCCTGCCAAGCGTGGTGGGAACGGCGGGCTGTCCGTGTGTGCGCGCCAGCATGGGCAGGGCGCGGTGTTTTTGAACAAATTCCAAAATGTGATTGAGCAGGTCGTTGAGGGCGGGAATTAACACAACATCACGCGAGTCGCGCAGGGAGATGGCTTGCGCGATGTTGTTCACATCTTCTGAGGTCAAGCCAAAATGAAGCCACGAAAGCAGGTCGCTCAGGGATGTGGCTTGCAATTTTTCGCGCAGAAAATATTCGATGGCTTTTACATCGTGGCGGGTTTGCCGCTCAAAAGCGCGGATGGCTTCGGCGTCGGCGAGGTTGAAATTTTGCGAAAGCGATTCAAGAAGGCTGGATTCGGTTTTGCTCAAAGGGCGGATTAAGCCCATTTTGGAAAACCCAGCCAACAGGTCGAGTTCGATGCGGACTCGGTCGCGTAGAAAAGCAAACTCAGAGAAATGATCCCGCAGGGGCGTGGTTGTGTCTGCGTAGCGTCCATCCAGCGGAGAAAGAAAGAGGAGGGGGGAGTCCATTTTACCTGCCTAAGTATTCTGAAATGATCGCGTCGTATTGCGCTGTGGCTTTGAAACCTTTGACGGCTAAGCGCTTGCGTGTAGTAAATTGAATTTCGCCTTTTTGAAGCGCGTCCAAAATGCTCTCATAGTCGGCGGGGTCGCAGACGAGTGTGACGCGCTCGTGATTTTTCGCCGCCGCGCGGATCAGCGTTACGCCGCCGATGTCTATATTTTCGATGACTTCCTGGTAGGCGACATTGGGTTTGGCAATTGTTTCTTCAAACGGGTAAAGGTTGACGGCAACCAGATCAATATAATCCCAACCGAGGTTGAGCAGTTCGTCGTGGTCGGTTTGTGTTGGGCGGGCAAGCAAGCCGCCGTGAATGGCAGGGTGCAGCGTTTTAACGCGCCCGCCTAAAATTTCAGGTGATTTGGTGTACTCGGCAACTTCGGTCACGTTGATTGCGTTTTCGCGCAATAGTTTGGCGGTGCCGCCTGAGGCAAGTAAAGTCCAGCCGAGCGCGGCAAGACCTTTGGCAAAATCAACGAGTCCGGTTTTGTTGTGAACAGAGAGAATGGCTGTAGGCATGGGATTCCTTTTTACGCAACACGCAAGATTTTTTCGTGTTGCGTGAGTCTAATGATGAAAGAGGCGCACGGCAGAGAATACCATCGTCATGCCGTACTCGTTGCAGGCGGCGATCACATCTTCGTCGCGGTTGGAGCCGCCGGGCTGAACGATATATTTGACGCCGCTTTTTGATGCGCGATCAATCGAGTCGCGGAAGGGGAAGAAGGCGTCGGAGCCAAGCACGACATCCGACATGCCGTCGAGCCATTCGCGGCGTTCTCCGGCTGTCAGTTGGTGCGGCGATTCTATGAAGATGTTCGACCAGTTGGCTTTTTCGGCATCGGTCACATCGGGTTGTAAAAATTGATCAATTGCATTGTCGCGGTCAGGACGTTTGACATTGGGCTTGAACGGCAGCGCCAACACGCGCGGATGCTGCCTCAGTCGCCACAGATCGGCTTTTGCGCCGGCGAGGCGGGTGCAATGCACGCGCGATTGCTGTCCCGCGCCAACGCCGATCACCTGTCCATTCGCCGCAAAACAGACCGAGTTGGACTGGGTATATTTGAGTGTGATGGATGCGATCAACATGTCACGTATTGCAGTCTCTGGGATGTCTTTATTTTTGGTGACGACGCTGGCAAAGTCGGCGCGGGTGATTGGGCGGTCGTTGCGGCGCTGTTCAAGGGTCACGCCGAACACATCGCGTGTTTCGGTTAAGTCGGGCTGATAGGCTGGGTCAATTTGGATCACGACATATTTTCCCTGCTTTTTCTTTTTGAGGATTTCCAACGCTTCGGGTTCGTACGCTGGGGCAATCACTCCATCTGAAACTTCGCGGCTAATCAATTTGGCGGTGGGAACATCCACTGTGCCAGACAGGGCAATCCAATCGCCGAAGGAAGACATGCGGTCAACTCCGCGCGCGCGGGCGTAGGCTGCTGCAAGCGGAGAAAGTTCCATGTCATCAACAAAGTAGATTTTGCGGAGAGTCTCTGAAAGCGGAATGGCTACTGCCGCGCCCGATGGGCTGACATGCTTGAACGAAGCCGCAGCGGGCAGACCCGTAGCCTGATTCAACTCCCGAACCAATTGCCACGCGTTGAGCGCATCTAATAAGTTGATGTAGCCAGGCGCAGAAGAAAGAACCTCAAATGGCAGTTCGCCATTTTTTATATAAACTCGCGCAGGGGATTGGTGCGGGTTGCACCCATAACGTAGACGAAATTCAGGGGACATAAAAATTCCTTTGGCTTATTTTTTGTTGGGTGTGGCATACAAAATGAATCGGCGGCGAGAATGCTCTTCGGACAGAATCAACTGGCGGGGGAGTGGGTGGCGTTCAATTCATCGAATAAATTGATTTTACCGTGACTTTTCTCAGTGGGCGTATTTCAAATGGGCTGAGAGAAATCCGCGCCGCGTGTTTCGCTTAACTTTGGGGCAAGCCGAAAAAGATTTCACCACAGAGAACTTTGTGGTCAAAAATGGACTTTCGCAAGAGGTCTAATGGTGAAAGGTTTTCTTGTAAAAGCATTCACCTTTCAAATTCCCCAAAATGATGAAATTGCCTCTTGACAAAGAAGTGCCGTTCTTGTAAACTAATGTTACCGTTCACGTGAACGGTAACATTGACTAAATAGGACAAAATCATGTCAAATTCCCATCCAACCATTCGTGATGTGGCTCGTCAGGCTGGTGTTTCGCACCAAACTGTTTCGCGCGTCATTAACGGAAGCGAAGGCGTTTTGCCAGAGACCCGCGCTCTTGTGGAAACCGCAATTGCTGAGATGGGATACCGACCAAATGCCATTGCCCGCTCAATGGCGCGCGGTCAGACTCATACCCTGGCTTGTATCTCTCCCAATTTAACAGACTACACTTTTGCCAGCGTGATCGAAGGCGCCGAAGTGGAGGCGCGTCAGCATGATTATTTTATGCTTTCATCTTCCGCTTCTGATCCTGAGTCGTTTCGCGCCCTGGTTGATGAATTGGTGGGGCATCGCCGTGTGGATGGGTTGATTGTGATCAACCCGTATGCCGATGATCGCTTTGAATATATTCCCCAAAATTTTCCACTTGTTTTTGTAGGCGCAAGCGCCCACGAAAAAAATATCTGCTCTGTATCCCTCGATGACGAGAAAGTTGCTTACGAAGCCACCTGCCATCTGATTGGGCTGGGGCATACCAGCATCGCCCTCGTCACCGGTCCAATGGAAGAGGATTGTTCCCAGGACCGCACCGAAGGCTATCGCCGCGCTTTGAGTGAAGCAGGAATTGCCTTCGACGAATCCATGGTGATCGAAGGTGATTGGTCTGCCACATCTGGACAGGATGCGTTGCTTTCCTTCATTGAGCAGGGACGTATTCCTACTGCAATCTTCGCGCAAAATGACCGCATGGCAATGGGCGTGATGAGCGCCGCGCGGAATGCAAACATCAATGTTCCCACACAACTGGCGGTCATCGGCGTTGATGATATGCCGTTGTCCTCTTATTTTGATCCGCCGCTCACCACCATGCGGCAGGACATTCCGCGCATTGGGCGCGAAGCCGTGCAGATGTTGTTGGGGATTATCCAAAAGAAGACAACCGAAACCTGTGATCTGAAATTATCTGCAGAGTTGGTTGTAAGACGCTCCACTTCTGAAAAAGGAGGTGATTGATTCAACGCAGAATATCCGGAAAGTTCCCCTGTCATTCAATCGTTTAAACATTTCTAAGGAGAAGAATAAATGAAGAAGAACGTGCTTTTCAAGGCTTTTAGCCTTCTTGTGATTGCCTCTTTTGCTTTAGCCGCCTGCGGCGCCCCTGCCGCAGCCACCGAAGCCCCTGTCGCTGAAAAACCCGCTGCTACCGAAGCCCCTGCCGCTACTGAAGCGCCTGCTGCTACCGAAGCCCCCGCCATGGAAGATGTTGAAATCCGCTGGCGCACCCGTCCTGACAATCAGGAAGAAATTGATGTCTACAGCAAGATCAGCACCGAACTTGATGCCGAAATCGATGGCGTCACCCTGACCTACGAACCCGGTGGCACCGAAGGCGCCAACTACCAGGACCAACTTCGCTCTGAGGTTGCTGCTGGAACCGCTCCCGATGTCTTCTGGATTCCCGGAACCGATGTGGCGGACTTCGCCACCCGTGGCTTGATCCTGAACGTCAACGATCTCGCCGCCGCCACCGATGGTTTCAGCGTTGAAGATTTCTACGCCGGACCCATGAACCACCTGACCTACAATCCCGAAGGCGCCAAATTCGGCGCGGACTCCGGCGCTCTCTGGGGTCTTCCCCGCGATGTGTCCACCTTCGCCCTCTACCTGAACATGGACTTGATCAACGAAGCCGGCGCAGCCGATCCTCGTGAACTGGCCAAAGAAGGCAAATGGGATTGGAATGCTTTCCTCGATGTGGCGCAGAAGACCCGCGCCCTCGGCTCTGATGTCTACGGCTACGGCGCGAGCGCCTGGTGGGGTCCTTACGGCGTTTGGTTGAATGCTTCCGGCG
>JAIFKY010000105.1 GCA_020049345.1 Anaerolinea sp. | reverse complement strand
CGAACATGACCGTCATCGTCGGCTGGGATAATTCATCCAGTTACAACGTCTCCGGCGCGGATGTGCAGTGGGCGACGTGCTGGTCTCAACTCCAAAAAGATGAATTGGTGAATGGCTCTGACTGGAATCCAGAGCATGTAAATATTGGCGGCATTCCCTCGTACGATGGATATTTCCGCAAGTCGTGGCTCATGCCGCGTGACGCGTATTTCAAACTGCACGGACTCGACCCCAATCGCAAGTTGATCTCGTACGCCAGTAGTTTTGTCCACTTTGCGCCGAACTTCCCGAACATCGAAGCGTTGGCAAAATTGGTTTCCTCTGATTCTCTGGCAGAGCCTTCGCAGTTGTTGATCCGCTTGCATCCGAGTCATTTTCAAGACAAGCCGAAAATCTTTGCCGACGAACGCGCACAAGTTTTCGAGTTGGAGAAAAAATATCCGCATGTGCATGTGGTTCAGCCTGTGGCGTTGGGCGGATCGCTTGGCTATTACGGCGGCGAAGACATGGACGAGAAATCTTCGATGATGGCCTATTCCGATGTGCTGGTGACGGTCTACTCGACGATGTTGGTCGAGACAGCCGTGCATGACACGCCGATGATCGCGGCGGTCATTGACACGCCCGGCGGCTGGAACAAGCCGAAGAAGTTTTCCCTGTCCCTGAAAGAGATCGGCGATTGGCCCACGCACAAGAGATTTAGAGAAGCAAAAGTGGGACGAGTAACGAGTAACGAGAGTGAGTTATGCGACGCGCTCAATATGTATCTGAAAGATAGAACCATTGATTCAAAGGAACGCCGGAAATTTATCGAAGATGAAATCACCTTCACTGACGGCACGTCCGGCAGGAGGACTGCGGAGTTTATACTTAATGTGTTGAACAAATTGGTGGTCGAGTAGGGCGGATGCTTTTCCCGCCCGTATCGAGACCACCAGTGAGGAAAGAATTTTATGGCATGGATGTATATCCTCGAATGTGTAGATGGTTCTTATTATGTCGGTTCAACAAATGACCTTGAACGCCGGCTGAAGGAGCATCAAGATGGGCGGGGCGCGAGATATACGACAAGACGATTACCAGTTAAACTTGTGTACTCTGAAGAATATAACCATGTCGCTGAAGCCTTTGAAAGAGAAAAACAAGTACAAAACTGGAGCAGGGCAAAGCGTGAAGCATTGATAAGCGGCAATCGAGAAATTCTGTCTTCACTTGCAAAAAAGAAATTTCAAAAGAAAATCAAGGAAAGTTCGGTGGTCAAGTAGGGCGGATGTTCTTCCCGCCCGTATCGAGACCACGGTCTCGATACGCCCCGCAAAAATCATGCGGGGCTACTCGACCACCAGATTTCACCAAACTGTCAGGTGACCAGAAGAAAATCAAAGGAAAGTTCGGTGTTCAAGTAGGGCAGATGTTCTTCCCGCCCGTATCGAGACCGTGGTCTCGGTACGCCCCGCAAAAAACATGCGGAGCTACTCGACCATCAGTTGAAAATGATGACCAAATCCATGTCACTCTTTTACTTCTCCATCACCCTTGCCATTTGTTCCAGCGCGCTTTATCACTTTACCGCCAAAAGCACGCCCGCGAACGTGAATTTCACAGTTTCGCTTTTGGTGACCTATGCCGTCGCTTTTGCGGCAACCCTTTTTACTTTTTACTTCTTCCCCGCTCCAAACGGAATTGGCGCGGAAATCAAAAAACTCAACTGGGCAAGTATCGGACTTGCTGTTGCCATCGTCGGCATTGAATTTGGTTTCCTGCTCGTCTATCGCGCAGGCTGGAATTTGGGCATTGCCGCAGTGTTGACCAATGTGGTAGCATCGCTGATCCTGCTGCCCGTGGCAGTTTTCGTTTTCAAAGACAAAATTTCGTGGGTTAACGTTGTCGGAATTTTCGTCTGCCTCATCGGATTGATCATGTTAAATTGGAAGAGATAAAATGAAGAAGGAATTGCTCCTCGCGGGTCTTTTTTTTCTACTGATTGTTTTTGTAATTCTTGCTCCCGTTGCGCCACTGTATCAGCCTGTGCCAGCGCGCGATCAGGGAGTGTATTTATACATCGGTCAGAAAATTTTGGATGGAGCCATCCCGTATCGCGATGTGTGGGATCACAAAGGTCCGCTCGTTTATTATATTGATGCGCTCGGTCTGTGGATGACAGGCTCGATCTGGGGCGTCTGGTTCCTTGAAATCATCTTTGTTTTTTTTGCCGCGCTCGCTTCCTTCCTTGCGCTTCAAATCGTTTTTGACCCGCCCATTGCGTTTGCATCCACAATTTTGTGGGTGGTGAGTTTGCCGCAGGTTTTGGATCACGGGAACACGGTGGAAGAGTATTCGCTGTTGTTTCAATTTGTCGCCATTTATTTTTACGTTCGATCAGAAAAAAAATCAAAGGGATATTGGAATGAACTTCTGATCGGAGTGATGGCGGCGCTGGCTTTTTCTCTCAGACCGAACAACATCGGCATGCATCTAGCCATTGGGCTGATCCTGCTTTCTACAGCATTTTTCCCCCCGAAAGATTGGAAACGCGCGGCAAAAAGGATTCTCATTGCCGCGCTGGGAAGCGCAATTGTTTTTGCCATGATCGGAATTTATTTCGCCGCCAACAAATCGCTTGGATATTTATTCGATCAGGTTTTTGCCTTTAATTATTATTATTCAAAACTCGAAAGCTTTTCATTGCAGGCGCTGACAAAAGGCTACACCAGCCTGTCTTTTTTAGCGCCGCTTGGTCTGGCAGGTCTTGTGGGATTAGTCGCTTATCTTTACAAGGTCTGGAAACAGGATAACGGGATTAACTTCCGCTTTGCCCTTTTTACATTTTTGGCTGTCCCTATTCAACTTTATTTGTCGCTGCTTTCAGGCAGAAAATATCTGCATTACTATATTGCGTGGCTGCCGGTTCTGGCGCTTCTGGCATCCTTTCTAATTTTCTGGGTTCAGCAAGCGGCGGAAAAAATATTCCCAACCATTCGGAACAGGCATGTTTTCAACTTTCTAATTGCATGTGGATTTATTCTCGCGTTTGGCGTAAAACCAGTTGTTGGCAGACTGCCGCCGCTCGTGACCCTGTTTAATACAATAGAGTTAGAGAAATCCATTCCTGCGCCCGATTATTCCATTGTTGAGCGGGGAGAATATGTTAAATATATTTTGGATCACACCCAACCCGGTGATTATGTCCTCATTTGGGGCAATGCGACCGTTTATAATTTCCTCACCGAAAGGCAATCGCCTTCCCGATTTGTGTATACTTATGCATTCGGAGTTCCCACTTATGCCTCGCAGAAAATAGTGGATGAGTTGATGCTGGATATAATTCAAAAAAAGCCGATGATCATTGATGCGACAGCCAAAGATAAAACCATTGCAGGAATTAAGTCCAATATGTGGCGGGATCAACCCGCGACTCAAAGTTTGATCCGTTTTATTGAAGAGAATTACGCGCATATTGATACCGTTGGCGTGGAACGTTTTCGCATTTGGGTTTATAAAGGCGATTAACCGATTTTGAACTGGAAGAGACGGTTTTATCTCTTGCAGTGACATTTACAATGGAGAAAAAATGAAAAGAAAATTAATGTCTGTTATTTCCATTTTGGTCGTGGCGGTATTGTCTGCGTGTGCTCCTGCCGCCACGCCAACCATGTCTGTTGAGGAGTTGCAAGGCACAGCCATTGCCGACGCGTGGATTGCCATGACCATGACTCAGGCGGCAATTCCGACCGCCACACAAACACCCATTCCGCCAACACCTACAATGACATTCACACCGCAGCCTACGTTGGTTTTTATCCCAACTGTTGTGCCTCCCACTTTGCCTGATACTGCGGCGGTTAATCCGTGTAACGAGCCGCCTCCCGCTGACCCCAAGGGCGCTGTTGTGAAAATAAAATTCATCAACAAATCGGGTGGCAATATAAGTCCGCTGTCTTTTGGTATGATGGATGAGAATGCGCTTAAAGAGTGCGGTACTTATTCTTTCTCTTTGGCTAAATTTGATGAACCGGAAGTGGTGGTTCTTGCAGGATGTTACTGGGGAATGGCTTATACGGATCTGCCGTCAATTGCCAAAACGGTTAATGCGCTTTGTGTAACAGATACCACCAAGACTACGGCAATTTGGATCACCAACGAAGTGATTAATTTCCATTAGCAAATGGGTTGCAGAAAGCAAAAACGGGCAGTGGACTTTTTGTCTGCTGCCCGTTTTTTTTATTTTGGAAGTAAGAGAGTGTTTTCTTAAAGGCTTTTTACCACTGAGATCACGAAGATCACTGAAAAAAAACTATTAAAAACCTCCGTGACCTCTGTGCTCTCTGTGGTTAATGCTCTTTTCTCGTACAAGAACCTAAGGTCAAATTATTGGGGAGGGGTGATGTTCCCAACCAGTCCCAGTTCAGGGGCGATGCGGCGCATGGCAAGGATGACATTGCCGACGTGTTCCCAAATATCCACGCCGAAGGCTTGGGCGGCGTGTTCCATTTCGGCGCGGTCGGTTCCGGCGGCGAAGGCTTTGTCCTTCCATTTCTTTTTGACAGAATTTGCTTCAAGGTCAAACAAGGATCGCGAGGGGCGCACAAGCGCGACGGCGGTGATTAATCCCGTGACTTCGTCACAGGCGGCGATGGCTTTTCTGCGGGGCGTGTCACGCGGAAGTCCGAGGTGATCTGCGTGGCTGAGGATGTCCTGGACAATGTCTTCGCTGACGCCCCGCTCCCGTAGAATCGCTGAACCAGCCTGCGGGTGTTGTTCGAGCGTGGGGTGTATCTCCCAGTCAAAATCGTGGAGCAGTCCGAGCAATCCCCATTGTTCCACATCTTCGCCAAGTTTTTCGGCGTAAAAACGCATGGCGGTTTCCACCGATAACATGTGACGGACAAGTCCTTCATTTTTTACAAATTCGCGCACAAGAGATAAAGCGTCATCACGAGTCATGATTTCTCCTTTGAAATAATATGCTACCGTCCCGAAGGTTTGATGGAACAATTTAATTGTTTAACACCAGCCTTCGGGACGTTTCTGTTAATTTCCAAATTGCGCGATCACGCCTGCGATCAACATGATTTGACCCAGGTGATACGCGCCGATATTATAGATGCGCCCATTTTGAATTGGGGTAACGAATTTATTCCAGGCGAGGATGATATCTGAAATATAAAATAGGAACGCGCCCATGCTGACGAGGACGCTTGCATTTGAATTCCATGTAAGGTCTGTGAGTTTCATCATTGCCGAGAGCAGCATGAGCGAAATGACCGCGCCGTAAATAATGATCGGGATACGCATCCGTTCCTTACCATTGGCGGCGAGCGGATCGATGATCTGGCGAATGACTCGCACTCCACCAAGCCCCACCATGATCGCCATAAAAAATGACCAGGCTGAAGTTGCTGGCGCTGGAATATTGAAGCCGACCAGATAAGCCAGGTGCGCCAGCAGAAAAGCGACCAGTCCCACCAGAAAAAAACGATCAAGCGAGATCATTAACGCTACATCCCCTGCGAGCGAAAAAAGGATACCCAGCCCAAACCAAAGTGAAGCGCCGCTGAGTTGGGTGGATGTCCACAGCCAGAGAAACAGGACGATCATTACAGCAGGCTTGGCGAGGTATTCCAACTTCGTCCACTGCTTCCACAGAGCCAGCGCTTCAAGCGCGGCGAATATAAGTGCGATAATCCAAAACATAGTTGTTATGTGCTCCTGTTTTAAATCGTACCATAATTTTTATCATGTCCTCTCAGTGACAGGATTCGATTTCATGCTATACTGCGGATATGGCAACCAAAACTGTACGTCTCAACTGGAACCCCGAAGAGGAGTTCGTCCTGCAAGACAATAGCGGATATACCGTCCCTATGAAACCAAAAGGAGTGAGCGCGTCTGACCTGCTTTCGATGGCATTGGCTGGATGCTCCTCCCATGATGTCGTTGATATTCTAAAAAAGCAGAGAATGGATTTGCGCGAATTAAAAGTTTCTGCCACTTCCATACAGGATGATGACCCACCCTGGCGTTTCCGCAAGATCCATGTCCATTACACGGCGGTGGGTAAGGGCATTGATCCCGAGAAACTCAAGAAGGCAATTTTGTTGAGTCAGGAAAAATATTGTTCAGTTTATGTCACTCTGCGTGATGCGGTTGAAATCACGTTTGATTATGAGGTCGTGGAAGGATAAAAATAGCGCGGGTCAGACCTGCGCTAAACGCCTAACGATTTAACTGCACTTACTTTACCCGAACGTTTGACGCTGGTCTCCCATAAAATAGCGCGGGTCAGAGACCCGCGCTTAACATTTTGCGTTTGACGCTGTTTAACGCTGGTCTCCCGACCAGCGTTTTTTTTATAACAGCCAGCCTAAAATTTCCACAAGCGCCTGCGCCAGCAGAATCTTGAAAATCAACGCCACGGGATATGTACTGGCATAAGCAATGGATGGCAAATCGGTTTCGGTCTGACTGTTGGCGGATGCCAGCGCGGGCGGATTGGTCATGGCGGCTGTGAGAGAACCCATCGCCGAAAGTAGATTCAGCTTGTAGATTTTTATCATCACAACCAGCCCCGCCAGCGCGGAAAGTAAAGTGATTGCCGCACCGGCTAACAACAAAATCCAGCCTTGGTCTTGCAGAACTTCCACGAGATGCGCGCCTGCGTTCGTGCCTGCGCCTGCGAGGAAAAGCATCAGCCCAAGTTCACGCGTCAGGTTTTTTGCGGCGGGGGGAACATAAAGCCGAAAGGGTCCGATCCGCCCAAAGTGACCGATCAGCAGCGAGGTGAGAAAAACTCCGCCCGCCATGCCCAGTTTCACCGTCACGCCCTGACCGAGCGGAACTTGAATGAGTCCCACAAAAACGCCGATCAGCAAGCCGACGAGATATGCCGTCATGCTGGTTTCGGATGCGCGGCGCGGTGAACCTTGCGCTACTTTTGCAAATGCCCTCACCGCTGATTTTTCGCCGACCACGCGGATGCCGTCACCCATTTCGAGAGTTACGTTTCCGTGCGGTGCGATCTCCAATCCCTGACGGCGGATGCGGGTGATGACCACCGTGTACTGCTCCCACACTTTCATGCCTGCCAGCGTTTTGCCAGTCAGAGATTCATCCATCACTTCTATGTCCAGGCTCAAAACCTCGGCGTTGACATCCATGCGCTCGTCGGTTCGCTCGCCAAGCAGGAGAGTCATTTTATCGAGTTCTTCCGCCGCGCCGACCGCCATGACCACATCACCGAGATGCAAAATGGATTCAGGTGTGGCGGCAAAAACACGGTCGCCGTGTTTGATGCGCGAGAGATTGACCTGTGCCAGCCGCCGTGGATTGACCTCCGCCACGGTGCGTCCCTCACAATTTGGATTGGTGACGCGGAACTGAAGCGCAACCAGCCCTGGCGTTTCGATGGCTTTTTCTGCGAGCCATTTTTTTTCTTCGCTTTTTACAGGACGCTTGAGCAGGCTCGGCAAAAACTGAATCAGCAAGACCATGCTGATCATGCTGAACGGATAGGCGACGCCGTATCCAACCGAAGCGAGTGGCGCGTCAGCGGGGGAGATGCGGTGCAGTGCATCCAGCACAGCGGCGAGCGCGGGGGTGCATGTCATCGCACCCGTGTAAAGTCCCGCCGCGAGCGCAGGCGATAGTTTAAGTAGATAAGCAAGCAAGACCGTGAGAATCGCTCCGCTGGTGACAATGACCAGCGCGAGGATAACGAACTGCATTCCGCGCCGACGGAAGGTGCGAAAAAAACTGGGACCCGCAGTCAACCCGACAGAGTAAACGAACAAGATCAGTCCGAAGTCCATGACTTCCTTCGGCACGCTCATGCCGAAGTGACCAAAGACCAGCGCGGCAAACAGCACGCCCGCCGTTCCCAGCGAGATTCCGCGCCACGACCATTGACCAATCCACGCGCCGAGGGTCAGGATGGCAAATAAGACAAACATTGATTCAGTAAATGGGTTCATAGATGAGGTGATTGTAGCGCAGAATAATCTATATGTAACGGGAAATAAAAAATGGAGTCCAATGTTGGACTCCATTTTATTGTGACGTGGGTCGGGAGACCCACGTCTAACGCCCATTGCTTGACGCTGGCCTCCTGACCAGCGTCACCTTACCTACAACGCCCGCACCAACCGCCAGCAGGTTCGGTTGTAGGGCGTGTCGATTCCGTGAAGTTCAGCGCGTTTGGTGACTGCGCCGCAGATGGCGTCGATTTCGGTTGGCGCGCCGCGGCGTACATCCTGAAACATGGACGAGTGATTCCTGGCGGTCTTGCGCGCCACATCTTCCACCGCGCTGACGGGGTTGCTAAATGGCAAATGCACATGCTCAGCGGCGGCGACTTCGGCGGTTTCACGCGCCAGCGATGCCATCATTTTCCGCACGATTGGGCGCGCCAGCAACTCGCCATTCGGGACGCGCAGCAAAGCAGTCAGCGGATTGATCGCGGCGTTGATCACCAGTTTGCCCCAGATTAGCGACTGGGCATCGTCCACGATCTGCAAATTGAAATTGGATGAACGCAAAGCCGCTTCCAACGGCGCAAGAGCCTGATCCTGCTCGATGGAGATGATCCCCTCCCCACCAATCCGCACCAAGCCTGGAGCAAGCAAGGTTGCCCCAGTGGTGGTCACACCCAATGAAACCCGCGAAAAACCTTTCACCACAGAGTTCACGGAGGGCACCGAGTTTTTGGATTCCTTTTCAAACCCCTCAGTGTTCTTTGTGGTCTCCGTGGTGGAATCTTTATCAAGAAAGCGCGACAAAATTTCGCGGTTGCCGAGTCCGTTTTGAAGTGTCAGCGCATGTCCATCCTCCGCAAGCGACAGTTTGAGTTGCCGCGCTACGCGCTCCGTTTGCCACGACTTGACCAGCACGATGGCAAACTTCGCTCCGCTCACTTCACGCGGATCATCCGTCGCGTGGACTTGGTAGGCGCGTTCGTTCCCGTCCGCGTCCACGGTGCGCGCGCCATTTTCGCGCAGCGATTGAAGCCCCTGCTTCCACGTACCAAGCATCGAAACCGAATGCCCCGCTTCACCGAGCCGCGCCGCGAACAAAGTGGCTAACGCGCCCGTACCAACTAATAAAATATCTTGTGTCATTTTATTTACCTTTTATATGTCGTTGCGAGGAGGGCGCTCTTCCCGACGACACTTGCGCCGTACGCCAGTGCGGTGAGCAATCTCAGTTTAATTGGAGGTTGCTTCGGGCGAAGAACAAGGGCGCCCTCGCAACGACATGATTTCTACTTTTTACTTCTCACTCATTACTTCTCACCTACAAACTCGCCCCACTCCTCGTCCGTCATTTCAACGGTGTGTTCAACGGCGGGGAATCGTTTTGTTTCCACATCATCAATGTATTCTGAAAATGCCTTATTCATCTCCGCGTGGAAGTTTGCGTACTGTTTGACGAACTTGGGCGTGAAGCGGTCAAAGAGACCGAGCAGGTCGTGCGTGACTAGTACCTGACCGTCACAGCCCGCGCCCGCGCCGATGCCGATGGTTGGAATGGAAATTTGTTTGGAAATATATTCCGCGAGACGGGCGGGGACAGATTCAAGCACAATGCTAAACGCGCCCGCTTCTTCGAGGATGTGCGCGTCTTCGAGCAGAATTTTTGCCGCCGAAGCGGTCTTGCCCTGTGCGCGGAATCCGCCAAGTTGATGGACAGACTGCGGCGTGAGTCCGAGGTGACCCATGACGGGAATGCCCGCGCCCACAATTTTGCGGACAGCATCGGCGCGGTCGCGTCCGCCTTCGAGTTTGACCGCGTCCATGCCTGCCTGCTGTAGGAAGCGTCCCGCGTTACGTAGCGCATCTTCGGCAGAGACTTGATACGACATGAATGGCATGTCGCCGACGAGCAGGGCGCTCTTCGCGCCGCGTGAGACCGCGCGCGCGTGGTGCAGCATTTCGTCCATGGTGACGGACAAAGTGTTTTCGTAGCCCAAAACCACCATCGCCAGTGAATCGCCGACGAGGATGGAATCAACACCAGCCTTGTCCATCGCCACCGCAGTGGGATAGTCATAGGCTGTGAGCATGGTGATCGCTTCGCCGCGTTCCTTCTTTTGGCGAAACGTGAGCGTGGTCACCTTTTTGCGCGAAGCGTGTTGTGACGTGCTGTTTGAGACAGGTGTAACTGTTGACATGGTACCCTCCGATTAAGGTAGAGTCCGCTTGGGCGCCGCCCCCACAAAATGTTGCGCCTTGCGTTCTGGAAATTGGGGATGTTGTCGTCACGTTCACGAAGATACATGCGACGTTTGTATTATCGCATAAAACGATACTTTATGAAAGAATATTTCATCTGTGAAAAATCGTAACTACTCAGGGCAAGACCCTAAAGGTTTCTTTTGCAAATCAAAACGAAATTTCAATCAAGATTTTCTTGCAAACTGGACTTCTGCTATATCGAAAAAAAACTTTAGAGACTGTTTAATAACTTCGCCACGAAGTCACCAAGACACAAAGCCACAAAGTTTTTCCCTTCGAGTCTTTGAGGCTTCGTGCCTTTG
>JAIFKY010000078.1 GCA_020049345.1 Anaerolinea sp. | reverse complement strand
GCAAAGTTGCTGTTTATCATCCACGCGTGTAAATTTTCGCGCCAACGCGGAATGCCCGCAACAATTCCATGATGCGTGGCAATGCGGATGGGGACACGCGCAGCCCAAGCCAGTGGCAGGGCAAGCGTGTTGCTGTCATGTGTGAAGGTCTCGATGACATCAAATTTTTCGCGGCGCAACAATACCCACAGTCTCCACAAACCCTGTACTATGGATAAGCCGTTTCGAAACATCCCCTGCTTTTTTTGAAAAGCATTCAAGTTGATAATTGGGAACGGGGAAGAATCCCGCCATTTTTGATAATACCCATCGCGGTCATAAAAAAAGGCAACGGTCACTTTATGACCATGCGCGTGAAACCAATGTGCCTGATCAAGCAGTACCTTTTGCGCTCCGCCCGTCGCTATTTGTGTGCCGAGGAGCAAAATGGAAACAGTTTTATTTTTTTGATCGTTGATGTTATTCATATTTCCATTGTACCCAAGATTCATTTGCCTAACTTGCGCGACATGATCCATGCGCGCAGGGTTCTCCAGCGGGTTACCAGCGCTTTCCGTAATCCATACCCAAACAGGGTTGAAAGGAACGCAATATAGCCATGTGGATTGAGGACATCGTATTTCATTGCGCGTTTCGCACTAATCCGCGCCGCCTGAATGGATTGTTTGTTTTCATCTCCAAGCAGGTTGTACGCCACAGTGCTGTACATTTTTGAAAATACCTGCTGCCTGAAACGCGGCGAAAGGGATGGGTCGTCTTTAAATGCTTTTTCCAGATATTTGGCGAAACCATCCATCGCGCTTATTTTATTTCCTGAAATGTTGCCTTCATGAACTCGAACGCGCGCCAAACTTTTGTTGATAAACCCAAATGGATATTTGCGCGCAATACGCCGCCACATATCCAGGTCTTCGCCGACGATTAAGTTTTCATCAAATAAACCAATCGAATCAAAAACCTTTTTTGGGATAAGTACCGTATCCATCGCCATTAAAGTTGTCCAATATAATAAGATTTGCGGATAAATTATTCCTGAAAACCACGAAGTATCTCGGTAACCAAGATCACTTTCAACAGCATTAAATTTTGTGAAGCCGGAATGTACCAACCCGATGTCTTTATGAGTTCGGAAATAGTCCACTTGTAACTCCAATTTGGCAGGATGAAACAAATCATCTGAGTCTAGGAATGCAATCAAGTCACCCCTGGCTTCCATAATTCCCCGATTTCTAGCCGCGGATGCCCCTTGGTTCTTTTGGTATATGTATCGTAATTGTCCCCGCTCTGCCAGCGGACTTAATACTTCAGCCGTATTGTCTGTCGAACCATCGTCTACTACGACAATTTCAAAATCGCGGTAACTTTGGGCAAAGACGCTGTCCAAAGATTCAAGGATAAGGTCAGCGCGATTGTAGGTTGGAATAAGGATAGTAACTTCTGGTTTTTTATTCTCGGTCATAATTTTATTTTTTCCAAAAATATTAAGTTGTTTTTCCAAAAAACGTTTCAGGTTAATGATGGGACGAAACATGCCCGGACCCGCCAGCGTCATTAGTAAATATATCCATGATTCAATTCTTTGGGGGCGATGTTTTAAGTCAGATAAAAAGAACGCTCTGGCTTCTTTATATTGGTTTTGCTTAAATAATTGCACACCGGCATTGTGGTAAATACCAGCCAGCGTTTTGCTTTTTAGGTTAATGAGACGGCTCATATCTCTTTCAACTGCCCTCTCAATCACACCTGTTAAGCAGTTTACTTTCTCTTGCATCGAGGTGGATGACATTGTGCTTGTATTATGCAAGCGTTGAAAGGCTAATTTTTCATACACAACGCCCAGCGGGTGACCGGATGCAATTCTTAGCCACATGTCCCAATCTTCTCCAATACGGGCGTCGTGGGATTCATTAAACAAACCAGTTTGATCAAAAATACTTCGTCGTACAACAGGTGTGGCAGAACCGATGAAGTTATTCATAAATAACGGTTTCAGAATATCTCCGTTGGGTATTGGCGCAACAAGCCCGTTGACGGCGGAACGGGTGATTGAGTCAAAAGGCTGGGTCTCACAACTAACCCAGTCCAGTTTGTCTTCAATTAACAACTTAATCTGGGCTTCAATTTTTTGCGGATGCCAGTAATCATCGCCGTCAATAAATGCGATAAATTCACCCTTGGCAGAACCGATCCCCCGATTACGCGCGGATGAAACTCCTCCATGCTCCTGACGGATGTAAATCACCGGCGTGGCATACGACTTTGCAATATCAGCCGTGCCATCCGTTGATCCATCATCTACAATCAGTATTTCCAGGACAGGGTAAGTCTGCGTCAATATACTGTCTATGGTTTCTTTTAGCCATGGGGCTGCGTTGAATGTCGGTATGACTACAGATACTGTACTGTCCGATTTTTCATTTTTCAACATGTTATCAAACTCAATTAAGTAGTTGGTTGAAAGTTTTTAGACACACCTTCGGCTTTTCAGGGGCTAAGCCCTCGAAAGAACAGGGATGGGTTGTGAAATTATTTACGACAATTTACTTGGTCATGCTGCCTAAAAACGTTTGACCATCACTTTTTATCAATTTGAGCGGCAATGGATTTATACATTTGGATTATTTTTGGTTTAACAACATCAATATCCAGTTTTTCAGAAACCGTTTGGAAGTTGATCTCTGCCGCTCGGTCTATTAGATCGTCATCTTTCAAAGCCTTGCGGATGGCGCGTTCAATATCCAACGGGTCTTCCGGAGCGACGAGCATTCCGTTTATTCCATCGTTAATCCATTCAGCCGTTGACTCAGTATCTGATTGAAGCGGAAAGGCGCCCATGATCATGGCTTCCAGCATGGCAATTGGCACGCCGTCTGTTTGGTTAATTCCAATTGCGATTCGTGCCTGACCAAACGACTCTAAAATGACCTGATATGGGCTGCGGGGCAATATCCTGATGTTTAGCTTTCCGCTTTTTTGCAACGAAGTCACTTTTTCGATCACAACAGGAGATGCCAGATAAACAACGATCTCATATCCTTTTAAAACATCGGCACAGGCTTCCATTGCCTCGAGCGCAACCAATGCCCGACCAGCCCATCCCTGATAGCCTTTGAGCATAATTAACTTTCTTTTCGAGACAATGTTTTCTTTTATATGCGATCTCATTTCAAGAATGGGATAGCCTCCCGCTGCTGGCAGGATCATGGGAATTGATCCCGTGAAACCAAGTCCGCGCGCAAGGACGGCATCTCTGGCGCAATCGGGAAGTAAATAATCGCAGTTGGCGAGCACTTTTTGAATTTTCTCCAAGTGCTCTGGAAATTGACGGAAATGATAAATATCACTTCCCCAGGTCGTTACGACCCACGGCGCTGGAAGTTTGCCGCCAAATAATTCGATGATTTCAAGCAGGGGGTAACTTTCATTTTGCATTTCCATCGAATGGATCACATCTGGCTGGAGTTCTTTGATTACCTTCGCAAGTTTCTGCACACGATTGCGAAACAGGCGGCGGGTGAAAAATCCAACCAATGACAGTGGAAATGGATCAAGCCCGTACTTTAGAAAGAATGGGTGTTCCTTCTTTTTTTTGTGCAAGGAGGAGATTTTGCGTGGAAACACCAGCGAGTATTCCGTGATGCCCCGAAGTTCGGCGTGTGGAAAACTGCCGCGCAGGTCGAATAAATGAATATCCCAGCCCTGATCTTGTAATTGATTGATCCAGCGCGCAGTATGCGGGCTGACAGATTGTGCTACAAATAGAATTTTCATAAGTTTTTTAAGTTTTCAAATAAACGCGCTGTGGTTTTCTGAATTTATTTTTCCTGTAAAAATTCAGACCGGTGAGTTGAAAATTCTTCAATTGCCTTTTCATAATCATCGTGGCGCCCAATGTCAAGCCAGTATCCATCAAAGTTAAATACATTTACGCGCTGCCCTTCCTTCATTAAATTTATTACAAGATCAGGAAGATCAAGCCGTTGGTTGGGCGTGATATATTTCAAAACTTCGGGCTCAAATATATAAATGCCCATGCTGACGGCGTAATGGTAGGTGGGTTTTTCAATGTAGTTTTCAACCCAATTATCCGCGCCGATTTCTATTACGCCGAGGTCTATTTTTACGTCGCGCTGATAGCAGGCGATGGTGGCTAATGCGCCGCGTTCACGATGATATTTAAGCATGGCGCTGTAATCAATGGTGGTGAGCAGATCGCCGTTCATTACCAGGAACGTGTCGTTTAGATCTGGCACAAGCGCAATGGGTCCGGCGGTTCCTAGTGGCTGCTCTTCACGGGAATATCCCAGTTTTACATTGAACTTACTTCCATCGCCGCAATAAGCCATGAGTAATTCAGCAAGATAACCAACAGCCAGCGTCAGGTCGTCAAATCCATACCGTTGCAGTTGGCGTATTACGATTTCCAATATTGGCATTTCGCCAATCGGCATGAGCGGTTTGGGTAAAACGGTTGTGTATGGAGCAAGGCGTGTGCCTTTTCCGCCGGCAAGAATAACAGCGCGCATATTTTCCTATACAGTGTATTGATCTGGGCGATAGAGGTCAAGATGGGCGGAGATCCACTCGATGGTGAGACGCAGCCCTTCGTCCAGAGAGATGCGGGGCTCCCATCCGATCATTTCCTTCGCCTTTTGGTTTGAAGCCCATAGTTTCATGACTTCGCTTTTGCCCGGGCGGATACGCTGTTCGTCAGTTGTTACCTTTGGCGTTTTTCCAATGATGCCAAAAATTTTCTCGACAAGATCGCCAATGCGAATGGTGTTGTCATTGCCAAGGTTGATTTCCTGTCCGAGGACATTATCTGCTTCGGCGACACGTATAAATCCGTTGGCTGTATCTGCCACGAAAGTAAAATCACGCATGGGGTCAAGGCTGCCAAGTTTTACCTCGTCGCGGGTAAGCGCCTGGGTAATGATAGTGGGGATGACCGCGCGCATGGATTGACGCGGCCCAAATGTGTTGAATGGGCGCAAGGTGACAACCGGCACATTAAACGAACGGTAGAAACTTTCTGCAATTCTATCGGCGCCAATTTTGCTGGCTGAATAGGGTGATTGTCCCTGCAACGGGTGCTTTTCGTCAATGGGGACGTATTGTGCCGTGCCGTACACTTCGCTTGTGGATGTGTGAACGACGCGCCGTACATTCGCGTCGCGGGCAGCCATTAACACGTTCAAGGTTCCCATAATGTTAACGTCAATCACTTCTCGTGGATTCACGTAAGAGTAGGGAATCGCGATCAATGCGCCGAGGTGGAATACTGTATCCATATTCTTTACGGCTCCGCGCACGGCTTCCACGTCACGTAGATCGCCTCGCACAATTTCAAGCGCAGAAAACACGTCTGGAGAAATCAGGCGCAGCATTCCAACATCGTTACGCGAGTTGTACCTGACAAATGCGCGTACCTGTGCTCCATCCTTTACCAATCGTTCCACTAAATGACTGGCGATAAAACCGCCAGCCCCTGTGACTAAAACTTGTTTGCCATTCCAATCCATAGTTACTCCACTTTTGTTTTTACTTTTTCCCGCCAATCATTCAGCAAATCTGATAATGATTGGTTTAGGGGAATTCGCGAATGCCAACCCGTAGCGAGTTTAATTTTTCCTGCATTTCCAATTTGAATTGGCACATCATTGTTTTGAATCCGTTCTACATCAACTTTTACTTTGATCTGGCGTGTTGACATGGAAATCATTTCATCCAGACACGCCCCTATTTTTGCGGCGCGGCCTGAACAAACATTATAAACTTGTCCGGGCGTGCCCTTTTCTGCTGTCAGTATAAATGCGCGCACAGCATCGCGCACATCAACAAAGTCGCGCTGTGCATCCAAATTGCCCGTTGAAATTTCAGCATTACCGCCTATTTCAGCCGTTGCGATCTGTCGCGCAAAACTGGAAAATGCCAGATCCGCTGGTTGCCCAGGTCCCAGTAAGTTGAACATCCGCATGATTATCACAGGCAAGCCATACGAATTAAAATATCTCAGCGCGGCCATTTCCTGCGCGATCTTGCTTACCGCATAATGCGTAACTGGGTGAATATCTGATTTCTCGTTGATTGGTTCTTCGCCAGATTTATGACCGTAGACTGCGCTCGAGCTTGCCACCATTACAACAGGGCGCAGGTTCGATTCCATGATTGAATCGAAAAGAGCGACGGTGCCAAGCAGGTTTACTTTATAAAGCGCGTCCGGGTCGGGAGATTTTATCATGCCGGCTAAATGAAAAATTATATCGGGGTTTGTTTTACGCAGAACGTTTTCAATTGCAGCGCGATCTGTAATTTCACCTTGATAATATTCAGCGGCGAGGTGTCCGGGGCGCAGATCGTAGCCAAAGACTTGCATATTTTTCGCGAGCGCATATTCTGTCAGGCACGAACCAATAAATCCGGAAATGCCGGTGATAAGGATTTTTTTCATTGTGTGGGGTAATTGGGCTTGTTTGTTCTGATGCTATAAATTAAAGCCAAAACCGCTAAAAGTTTTGAAGTTTTCACGTCGATTTGCGGTGCGTTGAATTTGCTGTCCAGGTCAGGCTTCATTTCTTGAACCACCAGCAGCCGCATCCATAATCCTGTTGATTTGCGTAAGCAGGGTCGGCATTAATGATGAATTGATCGTTGTCGTCCACCAGTGCGAACTGTTCAACGTGAAGTCCATCGAAATAGGATATTACTTGGTCATAACTGTATATGCGGTGCGCGTTGAATTGAATTTTAGGCTTTCCGGTTGGCGTAACGAACAGCAATGATCCGCCTTTTGCGAGCACTCGTTTGAGTTCGGCAATTGCCTTCAGGTCTCCATCGGGATCGAGAGGGTCCCCATACCGCCCCAGCCCTATGTGTTCTATAACGTGCATACAGGAAATGGATTCCATGCTCTCGTCGTCGAATGGCAGTTTCAATAAGTTACCCTGTTTGCATGTCAGGTTTTCAAGATTAAGTTCGGCGGGGCGATAATCATAAAAATCAACTGGAACAAACGCCGAAACAATGGAGCAAAAAGTTAGCGTGGATGAAATGTCAACATGCACAGGCGGTTGAATCTGTGCGACGATACGCGCTGCCCAGGCGGGATGATAGATGTAATGGGTGTCAAAAGGTGTTGTTTTGGTTCCTTCGCCCAAACTCGGGTAGCGGTCTTTCCATTTTAGGGGGCTGAATCGTTTTTTTGTTTGTTTTGCGGCCTGCTGAAAACGAAAAAAACTTGCAATGTATTGCGCGTATCGAAATACATCCCGCAGACTGTCATAAATAAAAATAGAAAGCGGAATGCGTTTTACGATGCTTTTTAGCGTTTCCGGATGGCGTTGCCCGGCACTGGATGACTTACCCATGCGTTTTACCTCTTAGTTTGCGGATAATTGGCTTGATGTAGATTGCCCACATCCCTTTGATTTTTAAGTTTATTAAAGCCGTTACGCGGTTTGCGATTGGAAATGAGGATATTGTAAGGGTTTTATCGGAGTAGTCCATAAAAATCCAGCCGCCAATATTATTTACGTTAGGGTCGTAATAGATGTCTTTCCAGCGTTGCTGGTATGCCTGCCAGTCAGATTGCCGGGAAAGCGTGTTCGTTTTCCGTACCGCATGGTTTGCGTGGGTAAAATGTTCCACAAACGAGTGTTTGCTGTCTAAAACCTCATATCCATTTTGCCATAACTTAAGGCAAAGGTCGCCATCTGCGTGATAAAACTGATAGCGCTCTTCATCGATCCATTTTACTTCTTCAAGCGCAGAACGCAGGTATAACCCATGGTTGATAAACATTTTATTCCCCAGCGTTAATCCGACCCAGTATCTTTGCTGGTCTGGCCAGTTTCTCCAGTAGAAAGCGAGCCCGCCCAATTTTTCGCCTTTTGCGAGTCTGTGTTCAAAATCTTCAACTCCGTTTTTAATCGCGCCGGGA
The DNA here is from genome assembly GCA_020049345.1 of Anaerolinea sp. Taxonomy (GTDB): domain Bacteria; phylum Chloroflexota; class Anaerolineae; order Anaerolineales; family Villigracilaceae; genus Villigracilis. Next base: position 2,687 of record JAIFKY010000078.1, on the reverse strand, counting down.
ACTAATAGGCAGTCATCGCTGATCATCAGGATGTACTTTCCTTGTGCGGCTTTGAAGCCGAGGTTCATAAAATAGCCCCAACTGCGGCGGGGAATTTTTTTTCCGCGAAAGGTTCCACGATTGTGCTGGACGATGGTGATCACATCTTTTTGCGCGGCAAGATATTTTAGCGACCCGTCAGTTGATCCGCCATCCACAACAATAATTTCATAAGGGATATCCGCATTGTTGTTTCGCACGCTTTCCAGCGTTGATTTAAGGAATGCGCGGCGATTATAGGAGCCAAGAACAATGGAAACGAGAGGGGGCATTTAGATAACCTGAACTTATTGTTTGGGGTTAACGCAGGGAGTGGAGCGCCTGCAAGAATTCATCGGCTGTTTTTTTCCAGGAGAATTTGCGTGAGAGCGCCAGCCCTGCCTCTTTACGCGAAGGTGACTTGCCTTCGTTCAAGGCTTGCTCCAGCGCGGTGGTTAATTCTTCTGAACTGCCGGGGGAAAAGTAAAAAGGAATGTCCTGTGTAACTTCCGTGGACGATGGAATTTTTGACGCCACAACTGGACAGCCACAAGCCAATGCTTCCAATAGTGGAATGCCGAAGCCTTCATATTGGGAAGGGTAGATAAAGACGGATGCCTGATTGTATAACTCGCAGAGTTTTTCGTCGCTGACCTGCGGATGTAAGATCACCTGTTCAAGTAAGTTGTTCTGCGAAATTTTCTGCTTTTCCGCCTCAGACCAGTCTCCACCTCCAGCACAAACTAAATTAATCCTTCCTCGTTGCGGCCAGGCGGAAAATGCCTCCAGCAGCGTATCAAAACCTTTATAACGACTGCGACTGCCAACATATAAGATGAATTCGCGCTCTGGTTTATTGCCCAAATTGTCCATTACAGTAAATACCGGATTGTGAGCCAAATGAACAACCGCCGTTTTTTGAGGCGAGATTTGATACAGGTTGAGTAAATCCTCGCGGGTGGATTCTGAAATGCAGATAATTAAATCTGCGCGTTTGATGGCTTTCAATTTGTTTTTAATCGTTAAGTCTGCAATTGCGGGATCATCCTGCCAATATACATGACGGTATTTTTCATGAATAAAGTCATACACAACCACTACTTCAAATCCCGTCCACACAGGTGGGGTGGTGTAGTAGGTGGAAAGCCATATTTTTTTCTTGGTATTCCATGGGAGATTCCACGCCACAATCCATCGGCGCAATTGAGGGTAATAGGGATGCCAAATGCGATATGGCCAAAAGAGTTTCTCAACGTCAGGGATTGATACGTAGTCAATTCTTTCGTGTCTGGGCGCGCGGTCTGAAAGGGAATCTGTATATGTAAAAGAAATGTGCAGGGCAGGGTCCAGGTCACATATGCGGGGCAATATCTCTGTGTAGATACGTGAAATGCCTCCATGTTTTTGAAGATTGTAAATAATTCCATCTACAATCATGTTTGGTTTGTTAGAGTGTCTGTTCATTATTAATTTATTTTAACCCAGGTTTCTGTATTGTCTGATCACAGAAGCGACTTCTTGATCCATGTGACTGCGCGTTTCAGGGTCTTAATGTTTATACTTTTATTCCAATGCAAGTCTGCTTTCAAAGACTGAGAGGCTAGTTGGAAGAAAAAACGCCGTTTGTTAACATCCTGGCTATATCCCATGGCGTCTGCCATGTGAAAAGCGTAACTGTTCAGCCAACTATCAGGCACATGTCCCAGATTCTTTTTGAGCATGTTGTTGGTTTCGATGTGTACTGCGGTTTTCTGCCCTAATGTTTTATTTTCAGGATACATTCTGGAGCAGGCAAGGTATAACGGCAGGTGGATAAATTGAGCGCCGCCCAGCCCAAGGCGAAGCCAGAATTCATAATCCATGCAATACTGTAAACTCGCATCCAAAAGCCCTAGCCGATCAATGACTCTGCGACGAAAAAATGCGGCAGGCTGGCAAATAAAGCAGACTTCCTTTAGCCGCTCCACATCCCAAGGTTCGGTTGTATATGGGTTTAGCGTATGATCGTCCGCGTCAACATACCAGGCGTTTCCGTACGCGACATCCACTGTTGGGTTTTGTTCAAAGAAATCGTGAACTTGCTTCAGTGCGCCTTCAAGATAGACGTCGTCTGAGTTGATCCAGGCAATGATATCGCCCTTTGTGGCGCGGATTCCCTTGTTGACAGCGTCAGCCTGTCCTGCATCCGGTTCTGAAATCCATTTGAGTTGGCGTTCATACTTCTTTAAGATATTAAGCGTGTTGTCTGTGCTGGCAGCGTCAAAGATTACATATTCGACTTCAACGTTTTGAGAAAGCACGCTTTGAATCGTGCGTTCAATGAATTTACCCTGGTTGAATGATGGTGTGATTACACTGATGGATGGACTCATAAATCTCATTTCTTTGATCGAGGCGAATTTAACTTGCACATTGTAACAGAACAGGTTGAGACAAGATTTGCTCCGTCCAAAATGTGAGCCGATTTTTTCGGTGGGGAGTTTAAACAGCATAATCATTGACAGGTTCCTGCTTTTATGTGAGAATTCAGAAAATGAATGCTCAAAATATAGAACCCTTAAGTATAAATGAAGAACAATGGACAACGGTGATACGTCCGCAACGCTCATGGTGGGATTTGGGGCTGGGTGAATTGTGGAGTTATCGTGATTTAGTACGCCTGCTAGTTT
>JAIFKY010000314.1 GCA_020049345.1 Anaerolinea sp. | reverse complement strand
CTCTGTGGTTAATGCTCTTTTCTCGTACAAACTTGGACTTAAGAAACGCTCTCTATAGGAGAACACGTAATGAACTGCCCAAAGTGCAATGTTGATCTGGTGAAAAAATATTACAAAGGCATGATCGAAGTCGATTCATGTCCCAACTGTCGCGGGATGTGGCTGGATTTCAACGAACTGGATAAATTGGAAGACGTAACCTTTGACGATGATTCGCACAAAGGTTCTCTGGTGCATTTCCAGTCAAAAACAAATTATCCCTGCCCGCAGTGTGGCTCTGATTTGGATGAGTTTCAATATCGCTTGTATGACTTGAAATTGGAATATTGCGCCGAAAATAGTCATGGCTTTTGGCTGGATGCGGGGGAAGATGATCGGGTGATGACATTTATGAGCCAGCGCGCGGCGGATATTCAACGCAAGTTGGACGCAGAATCCACGTGGAAGCAGACGTTACAAGCGATGCATTTATTTTTGAAAAAGAGACAATAAAAATGCCGCACCTCGTCTCGGATTTTTCGGGATAAAACTTACAGGAGCAATCATGACAACACAATATAAAATTTATCCCTACCGTTGGGTGGTGCTGGCTGTTTTTATGCTGGTCAACGTCACCATCCAAATCCTGTGGATTTCGTACGCGCCGATCACAGGTCCTGCCGCCAAATTTTATGGAGTAAGCGACCTGCAAATTGGATTGTTGTCCATGTCGTTTATGATCGCGTTTATTCCGCTTTCCATCCCTGTTTCGTGGGTCATTGATACCTATGGCTTTCGATTGGCGATCAGCATCGGCGCGATCATGATGGGGATTTTTGGAATCCTGCGCGGGTTGGCTGGTACGAATTACACACTGGTTTTGTGGAGCACTTTCGGCATCGCCGCCGCGCAGCCCTTCCTGCTGAACACGTGGACAAAAGTCCCAGCCAATTGGTTTGCGTTGGAAGAACGCGCCACCGCGGTTGGGCTGGTAACGCTGGCAAGTTTGGTCGGCACGGCCTTGGGTATGGTCTTGACTCCAATGATTATGGAAAGCATGGCAATTCCGACCATTCAACTTTATTATGGCGGCCTTGCCGCAGTTTCAACGGTTTTGTTTATTGTGTTATCGCGTGAGACCCCGCCCACACCGCCCTGCCCGCCTGGACAGGAAGTCCGCGCGTTGATGTTGGACGGTTTGAAAAACGCATTAACTGTCAAAGTATTCTGGTTTGGGCTGGCGATTACATTTGTTGGGCTGGGTATTTTCAACGGAGTCACCACCTGGGTTGAGAACATCATCCGTCCGCGCGGATTTACGCCCACAGACGCTGGCACGCTGGGCGCGTTGATGATCGCCGGCGGCGTGATTGGCGCGGTGGTTCTTCCCGCGCTCTCTGATAAATATCACAAACGCCAGTTGTTTCTTTTTATATCTTTTATTGGCGCAATTCCCGGCTTGATCGGCTTGACTTATGCCACATCCGGTCCCTTGCTCTTCGTATCTGCGTTTGTGTTGGGATTTTTCCTGACCAGCGCCATGCCCGTTATCATGCAGTACACCGCCGAAGTGACGCACCCCACGCCCGAAGGCACATCCAATGGATTAATCCAACTCTTTGGGCAGGCTTCTGTGGTCTTTGTTTTCTTCATGGAAGCGTTGAAAAATTCAGATGGTTCCTTCACGCCGGCTTTGTTGGCGGCCGTAGGATTTTTGATCCTCAGCCTGTTCTTTGTCTCGCAAATGAAAGACCCACAGGAACTCGCGCAAAGCAAATAACTCATCTTGAGAGCGTTTCTTAAAAGATTTTTTACCACTGAGATCACAAAGATCACTGAGAAAAACCTATTAAAAATCTCTGTGGACTCCGTGCTCTCCGTGGTGAATGCTTTTTTCTTGTAAAAATTTGGACTTAAGAAACGCTCTCTAAAGGTTTTCCCGCAAATCAGGGTTTTTGAGGAGATCATGTCATCTGTTTCGACACGGCTCAACACAGCCCTTCGGGATTAGTCCTGTATAACATCAATAGACAAGGAGTGTTTATGATCCCCACCCTAACAGACATTCGCCAAGCCGCAGAACGGATTCGTCCGTATGCTCACCGCACGCCCGTGTTGACCAACGACAGCCTGAATCAAAAAGTGGACGCGCGGGTTTTTCTCAAATGTGAGAATTTTCAAAAAGTGGGCGCGTTCAAGTTTCGCGGCGCGTGCAATGCGGTTTATTCTCTCAGTGACGCAGATGCCGCGCGCGGAGTTTGTACCCATTCGTCGGGCAACCATGCGGCGGCGTTGGCCTTGGCGGCGAAACTGCGCGGAATCCCCGCGTACATCGTCATGCCAGACAATGCTCCGTCGGTGAAGAAAAATGCGGTGGCGGGCTACGGCGGCTTGATTACGTTTTGCGCGCCGACGCTTGAGGCGCGGGAAAGCACATTGGACAGGATCAGGATCGAGACGGGCGCGACCGTTGTTCATCCATATAATGATGAGCGTGTGATCACGGGTCAAGGCACGGCGGCGTTGGAATTACTGGAAGATGTCCCCGATTTGGATGTGATCATTGCGCCTGTCGGCGGTGGCGGGTTGTTGAGCGGCACATCCATTGCGGCGACTGAAATCAAAAAAGGAATCCGTGTGATTGCGGGGGAACCCGAAATGGCTGATGATGCGTTCCGCTCCATGCAAGCCGGTGAAATTATTCCTTCACAAAATCCAAAGACCATTGCGGATGGTTTGCTTACGTCGCTTGGCTCGCTGACCTTTCCGATTATTCAACAACGGGTTGAGCAAATTGTGACCGTGAGCGAGGCGGGGATTATCGAATCAATGAAGTATGTTTGGGAACGCGCGAAGATCATCATCGAACCGTCGTCGGCGGTGGCGGTGGGTGTGTTGTGGGAAAGGAAGATAGATTTGCGCGGACTTAAAGTGGGCATCATCCTCAGCGGTGGAAATGTGGATTTGGAAAAACTTCCTTTTTAATAACCAAAACCTTTGCCAATTTTGTAGCGCGGGATGGCATCCCGCGTGGCTAAATATGGGATTGAATTTAAATTTTTTGCCGTATTTGGCGGGCGGATTGTCAATCTGCCCCACGAAAACCAAGTAAATTTTTTAACGAAAATTTACGAAGTCGTAGGTCTTCACGCGCTCGCAAAGTGATATGATGGTATTGATCTGAAAATGGGGATTACGCCTAAAATATAAAATGCTTGAATCGTTTTTATTGTTTTCCCTCTAAAAAGTTGAGGCGCAGCATGACCTGGCAAACCGTTCTTTACTTTATTTCCATCCTGTTGACCTGCATCCTGACCGGCTTTCTGGCTTGGTATGTCTGGCGACAGCCGGCTTGGCCGGGCTCCCGCTATTTTGTCCAGATAGTCATAAGCGGATTTCTCTTGTCATTGACGGAAGTATTTTCGATCTTAAGCGGCACACAGTCCCAGGCTTTGGCGTGGTTCAACCTGCGCTTTCTTTTTACCGCAAGTATTCCGATCTTATGGCTGTCCTTTGTGCTGGAATACAACGGGCGCAAAGATTGGCTCTCAAAACGTCTGCTGGCCGGCATGTTTATTATTCCGCTCATCACGCAGATTATGATCTGGAACAGCGGTTTGCATGGTCTGTGGGTCAAACAGGAGGTTGCCTTTCATCAAAATGGACCCTTCTGGATTGCCGAAACCAGCGCGCGCATTCCCGGCTTGTGGTTCATGGTACATTCGTTTTACAACATAATTCTGCTGTTGATTGGGATTGGAGTGGTCCTTTTTACATCCAGGAGCAAACAATGGGAATATCGCTGGCGGGGGATTATGCTTTCTGCGGGGGTTCTGGTTTCATTGGTGACGACGATCATTCCAGTTTTCAACCTTCTCCCACAATCTGAATTTAATCCGTTTGTCCCCAGTCTTGGGATTAGCGCGCTGTTCTACTTCCTGGCAATCTTCCGCTTCCAATTTTTGAAACATGCCCCAACGAATGAAAATACCGCGCGCATGACAAATTTTGATCTTCGGGAAAAAAACTCCCTGTCGGTTTTTATCTTTGTTTTTATTTTGTTCGCAACCGGCATTGCCGCCGCCAGTTACATTACCTACCAAAATTACGAAAAACAATTCCGCGCCCAGGTGGATAATCAACTTATTGCGATTGGCGCCTTGAAGGTTGAGGAATTACAAGATTGGCGCAATGAACGTTTGGCTGACGCCAGCCTCTTTTATCAAAATGAAAACTTTTCCGTGCGGGTTCAGAATTATTTCGAAAACCCGCAGGACGCCGAAGCGCGGATCAAACTGTTAACGTGGATGGAGAAAATCCACGCATCCCCTGAGTATGACCGCATCTTTCTGCTTGATGCGCGGGGCGTCGAGCGAGTTTCGATTCCCGCCGCGCCCGAAGCGGTTCCAGAAAGCCTGATTGAGCAGGCTTCCACCAGCCTGGCTTCAAACAAGATCATCTTTCTTGATTTCCACCGTCATTCAGCAGATGACACTGTTCATTTGTCCATGCTGGTTCCCGTTTTTGAGACGCAGGATAACCAGCCGTTGGGCGTTCTTGTCTTGCGGATTAACCCCAGCGTTAGACTCTATCCATTTATTCAACGTTGGCCCGTGCCAAGCCAAAGCGCCGAGACTCTTCTTGTCCGCCGCGATGGGGAGGATGTCTTATACCTGAACAATCTCAAATTTGAACTGGATACGGCCCTGAACCTGCATATTCCGCTGACGCGTGAAAATGTAACAGCGGTGAATGCCGTGCTGGGAAAGACAGGCGTTTCCGAAGGAGTGGATTATCGCGGCGTAGCGGTGGTTGCCGATATACACGCCGTGCCGAATTCGCCCTGGTTTTTGATTTCCAAGATGGATACCGCCGAAGTCTACGCCCCGCTCAGAGCGCGTCTTTGGCAGACAATTTTTTTCTTTGCCACGCTGATTTTGGCGGCGGGCGCAGGGTTGATGCTGCTTTGGCGTCAACAACAAATGAACTTTTATCGCGGAAAGGTTGAGGCGGTAGAGGCGTTGCGCGCCAGCGAGGAAAAATTCCGCCTGGCGTTCGACACCAGTCCCGATGCGCTCACCATCACGCGCCTGTCTGATGGTATGTTTGTTTCAGTCAACAAGGGCTTTGAGCAGATTACAGGCTATACCCGCGAGCAAGTCATCGGAAAGACTTCTACAGAAATTAGTATCTGGAAAGACTCCCAGGACCGCAGGAACGTGGTCGAAGAGTTACTGGCAGTGGGCGAAGTCCGAAATTATGAAGCGCCTTTTCTGGTGCTGGATGGCGAAATTTACGGCTCGTTATCGGCTGTGTCTATTGAATTAAATGGCGAGCCGCATGTCCTGAATATTACCCGCGACATTACCGCGCGCAGGCGGGCTGAGCAAATCCTGCATAAAAGTGAAGCCAACTTAAGCGCGTTGATCGAAAATACAGATGGAAGTATTTGGGCGGTGGATAAACAGTACGGGTTGATCGTAGGCAACGGGGAATTTCACCACAATGTCAGCGCAGTACTCGGGCGCCGCCTGGAAACGGGCGAAAGCGTGTTACTGCCCAAGTTTCCATCGGAAGCAAACGCCGAATGGAAGGAACGTTATGACCGTGCCTTGCAGGGGGAGAGGTTTACACTTGAAACCATGGCCCGCTTCCGCGACGAACCTCATTACCTGGAATATCGCTTTAGCCCCATTCGCGAAAATGGCGGAGAGATACGCGGCGTGACGGTCTACGGGCGCAACATCACTGAGCGCAAGCAGGCAGAAGATGCCCTGATTCAAGTCAACGACCGTCTGGCTCTTGCCCAAAGGTTGGCCGGCGCAGGGATATGGGATTGGAATTTCACGACAGGCAAATTAAACTGGTCGCCCGAATTTTTCCATCTCTTTGGGTTGGACCCGGCAAAGGTAGACGCCACTTTCGACACATGGCGCGGTTCCTTGCATCCCGATGACGTTCAAAGCGCAGAACAGCGCATCAACGACGCCATCCGCGACCATGTGCCGCTTTTCAATGAATATCGCATCGTCACACCTTCCGGTGAAACGCGCTGGATCGGCGCCTGGGGTGATGTAACCTACAACGAGCGCGGCGAGGCTCAACGCATGACCGGCATCTGCATTGACATCACCGAGCGCAAGCAAATGGACGAAAAACTGCGCGAGAGCGAGGAAAAATTCAGGCAGGCATTCAACACCAGCCCGATAGCCATTAGTATTACGCGGCTTAAAAGCGGCAAGTTTGTTTCCTTCAATAAGAGTTTCGAGCAAATGAGCGGCTATTCCGAAGCGGAAATAATCGGCAAAACCGCAGAAGAACTCAATCTTTGGAAAAGCCCCCAGACACATCAGGATTTGATCAAAGAACTGCGCGACAAAGGAGAAGTTAGAGATTACGAAACGCCCATCCAGAGCCGCAACGGTGAGATATATTGCCTGACTTCAGCCTCGTTGATCGAAATCAATGGCGAGCCGCATATTTTGACCCTGGCAGTAGACATCACCAAGCGCAAGCGGGCTGAGAATGAACTGCGTGTTGCCCTAATTAAATACAAAACCTTGTTCGACTGTTTCCCGCTGGGCATCACCGTCTCAGACGACGCAGGCAATATTTTGGAAACCAATTCCGCGGCAGCCAAACTCCTCAGCGTTTCAGAAGAAGAGCATAAACGGCGCGGCATTGGCGGCGCGGAATGGAAGATCGTGCGTCCTGACGGAACGCCCATGCCGCCCGAAGAATTTGCCAGCGTCAGAGCCTTTAAAGAAAAGAGCGTGGTCGAAAATGTAGAAATGGGCATTGTTAAAGATGACGCCACCACCTGGATCAGCGTCAACGCCGCCCCGTTGCCAGTGGAAGGCTACGGCGTTGTAGTCACCTACGGCGACATCAGCGAGCGCAAGCGGGCCGAAGACGCCCTGCGTGAGAGTGAAACCTTTATCAAGACCGTCCTGGATAACCTGCCGGTGGGCGTGGCCGTCAACTCTGTTGAACCTACGGTAGCCTTTAATTACATCAATGACAACTTCGTAAAGTTTTACCGCACAACAAGGGAAAAACTTGCCGACCCAGATGCTTTTTGGGATGCCGCCTACGAAGAGCCAGAGTTTCGAGAAACAATGCGAAAGAAAATTCTGGATGATCTCGCGAGCGGTGATCCTGATCGCATGATCTGGCTTGATATTCCACTCACGCGCAAAGGAGAAGAAACCACCTTTGTCACCGCGCGGAATATTTCGATACCCAACCAGCCATTAATGATCTCAACGGTTTGGGATGTGACCGAGCGCAAACAGGCAGAAGAAAAATTAGCCGCTTCAGAAGTGCGCTACCGCCGCCTGTTCGAAGCCTCCCGCGATGGCATCCTCATTTTGGATGTCGAGACCGGCATGATCCTGGATGTCAACCCGTTCCTGATCGAAATGCTGGGGTATCCGCATGAACTCTTCCTCGGAAAGAATATCTGGGAAATTGGCTTCTTCAAAGATATTGCCGCAAACAAGGCCAACTTTTTGGAATTACAGCAGCAGGAATACATCCGCTACGAAGACCTGCCGCTCGAAACCGCATACGGCGGCCGGATTCACGTTGAATTTACCAGCAATATCTACCACATCAATCATCAGCGGGTGGTGCAGTGCAACATCCGCGACATCACCGAGCGCAAACAGGCGCGCGAAAAACTGCTTGAAGCCCTCCAGGAATTGAAACGATCCAACATGGAACTGGAGCAATTCGCCTACATCGCCTCACATGACTTGCAGGAGCCGCTGCGTGCCGTAGCCGGCATGGTACAACTTTTGCAAAAACGCTATCAAGGTCAACTTGATCAACGCGCCGACGAATACATCTCACTCGCCATTGACGGCGCCACCCGTATGCAAACGCTGATCAACGACCTGCTGGCCTACTCGCGGGTTGAACGGCGCGGCAATCCCATACAATCCATTGATGCAAACAAATCGCTTGCCTCTGCATTGCGCAACCTGCAAGTCTCCATCGCCGAACAGGGCGCAACCATCACCAACGAAACCCTGCCCACACTCGAAGCAGATCCAACCCAATTAACCCAATTATTCCAAAACCTAATCGGCAACGCCATCAAATTCCACGGTGAAAATCCGCCTCAAATTCACATAGCAGCCGAAGACTTGGGACACAGTTGGCGTTTCTTAGTGCGCGACAACGGCATTGGCATTGAACCGCAATACTTTGACCGCATCTTCCTTGTCTTTCAACGCCTGCATACCCGCCGCGAATATTCCGGCACAGGCATTGGGCTTTCCGTGTGCAAGAAAATCGTCGAACGGCACGGCGGCCGCATTTGGATTGAATCACAAATTGGGCAAGGTTCCACTTTTTACTTTACAATTCCACACAGGAGTACACCATGACCATAAGTCCCCTTCACAGACCCATTGAAATCCTGCTCGTCGAAGACAGTCCGGCAGATATTCTCATCACGCGCGAAGCCTTTGAAGAAGCCAGGCTGATGAACGCGATCCACGTTGTTGAAGATGGCGTGCAGGCCTTGGAATTTCTACGCCGCGAGGGACGCTACGCCTCAGCCCCCCGCCCAGACCTGATCCTGCTCGACTTGAATTTGCCACGCAAAAACGGACGCGAAGTGCTGGCCGAAATCAAAGCAGATGAATCGTTCAAAATCATTCCGGTCATCGTCCTGACCACATCCAACTCAAGCGAAGACATTTTGCAAGCCTACGACCTGCACGCCAATTGCTACGTCGTCAAACCGGTTGGGTTTGAAAACTTCCTCAAAGCCGTGCAATCCATTCGCAACTTCTGGTTCAGCGTCGTGGCTTTGCCGCCGGAAGGCTAACACGAGAGCCGTAGGTCACGCTTGCAGCGTGACAGCCGCTGATGCCGCGTAGAAATAACACCGAAGGAATGAAGTGATTATAGATTTATCAACACCTTTGCCAATTTTGGCTTTGCTATTTTGTAGCGCGGGATGCCATCCCGCGTGGCTAAATACGGGATTAAATTTAACTTTTTTGCCGTATCTGGCGAGCGGATTATCAATCCGCCCCACGAAAACCAAGTTTATGAAATTGGGCGAAGGTATTGATTTATACCAAACGGTTAACATAACCCCGAAGGGGAGTCATGGCTTTACGGAAGAATTATGTCATCCCTTCGGGATTGAAAAAAGTCATGTTATAAAAGTGATGTGAGATAGCAAAGAGAGTTACCCATGCCCAAAACCTTCATAAAAGTTTTGTTGATCGAAGATAACCCAGCCGACGCGCTGCTTCTGGAAGAAGCCTTGGGCAATGATCCGCTGGCAGATTTTCATGTAACCGTTGCCGAGCGACTCAGTTTTGGGTTGGAAAAACTCGACGCCGAAAAATTTGACATCCTTTTGCTTGACCTCGGTTTGCCCGACAGTCAGGGGCTGGGAACCTTTGAAGCCGCACACGCGCAATTTCCTGAATTGCCGGTGGTTGTGCTTTCTGGCTTGGCAGATGAATTGCTGGCCCTGCAAGCGGTACAGGCAGGCGCGCAGGATTATCTTGTAAAAGGCGAATCCGGCTGGACTTTAGGCTCGCGCGCCATCCGCTATGCCATTGAGCGTTTTCAAACTCAAACCGCCATGCGCGCCAGCGAAGCGCGTTTCTCCAAGGTCTTTCACTCCAGCCCAACCTCCATTGCCATCACGCGCCTGAGTAATAATCAAATTGTCGAAGTTAACGAAGCCTGGACCGAGATCACAGGCTATTCATCTGCCGAGGTCGTTGGGCGGGCAATAGAAGAATTAAACCTTTGGGTGCATCCGGAAGAACGGCAAAAATTTATCGGCATCTTGCGCAGCAAAGGAATTGTGCGCGGCTACGAATTTCAAATGCGAAGGAAGTCGGGAGAACTTTCCGACTTGTTATTTTCAGGCGAACTGATTGATATTGCGGGCGAACCCTGCATGTTATCCATGGCGTTGGATGTGACCGAACGCAAGCGGGCAGAAGACCAACTTCGCAAACTCTCCAGCACCGTGGAACAAAGCCCCATCTCCATCGTCATCACCGATGTGCTGGGCAACATGGAATATGTAAATCCGCAGTTCTCAAAAATTACCGGCTACACTTTGGAAGAAGCCATCAAACAAAATCCGCGCATCTTGAAATCGGGGAATACCACCGAGGAAGAATACAAAAAATTATGGGACACGATCACCAGCGGACAAGTCTGGCGCGGTGAATTTCTCAACAAAAAGAAAGACGGCAAGTCCTACTGGGAATTTGCCACCATTGCGCCGGTTTTTGGCGATGACGGGAAAATTACCAATTTTCTGGCAATGAAGGAAAACATTACCAAGCGCAAACAGACCGAAGATCGCCTTAAATTACGCGAGTCATATTTAACGGCCATTATCGAAAATCAACCTGGTTTGGTATGGTTGAAAGATAAAGACAGCCGCTTTCTGGCGGTGAATACCGCCTTTGCGCTTTCCTGCGGTAAAAACACGCCCGAAGAAGTGACCGGCAAAACAGACCTTGAAGTATGGCCTGAGGAATTGGCGCAAAAATACATGGACGATGACCGCACGGTGATGCGTAGTGGAAAATCAGCCAGTTTTGAAGAAACGTTTTGAAGAAACAATCTTTGATCGGGGGCAGGCAAAGTGGTTTGAGACCTTCAAGACGCCTGTCTTTGATGAAGCCGGCAATGTCATTGGCTCTGCCGGTTATGCACAAGACATCACCGAGCGCAAGCAGGCAGAGGAATCGCTGCGCGAGAGTGAAACCCGTTATCGCACGTTGATTGAAAATGTCGGCGAAGGCATCGGCTTTGTAGATTCAGAGGAGCGGTTGCTTTTTGCCAATCCGGCTGGGCTGGAAATCTTTGGTCTGCCGCCCGACAACCAGATTGTGCATAGTTTGAGCGAATTCACCACGCCTGAGCAGTTTCACCTGATTCTTGACCAAACCAAACAACGTAATGTCGGTGAAAAGACCAGTTACGAACTTGAAATCAAACGTCTTAACGGAGAAGAACGCACGTTACTTGTCACTGCTGTCCCACAGTTTGACAACCTGGGACAATTTATGGGCACGTTTGGCGTTTTCCGCGACATCACCGAGCGCAGGCTGGCAGAGGAAATGGTGGCGCGAACCGAAAAACGCTCCCAATCGCTGATTGAAAACGCGCCGGACGGCATTGTGTTGGTCGGCTTGGACGGGAAATACAAGTACGTCAGCCCCGCCGCGCTTCGCATTTTCAACTACACACTGGAAGACGCCCTTGGCGCCGATCCCAGTCAACAAACCCACCCTGACGATCTCCCGATGGTACTGGAAGCCTTTCAAGACCTAATCGCGAATCCGTCCAAAGTGCCTATCGTCAAATACCGCTTTCAGCATCAAAGTGGCACATGGCACTGGATAGAAAGCTTCTTTACCAATCTGCTGGCTGAGCCAAGCGTTGAAGCCATTGTCATCAACTTCCGCGACATCACCGAGAGCAAATTGGCTGAGGAAGCGGTAAAAGACAGCGAAGAGAAATTCCGCACCTTTATCGAACAATCCACCGATGGGTTGGCGATTTTCGATGAAAATGGGCTGGCAATTGAATGGAATCAGGCTCAGGAAAAAATCACCGGATTGCCAAGGTCGCAGGTGCTTGGAATGACCATGTGGGACATTCAATCCAGTCTGGCGCCGCTGGAATTCAGTTCTCTGCAGAAAGTAGAATCTTTCAAGAACATTGTGCTTGAATCCCACCAGACCGGGCGCTCTCCATTTTTTGGGCGAGTCTATGAAGTCGAAATTCAGATGGGTGTTGACCAAAAAAAATATATCCAGCAAATTTCGTTTCCCATGAAGACTGAAAAAGGCTACCGCATCGGCGCAATTGTGCGCGATGTTACCGAGCGCAAAGTGGCAGATGAAAAATTGCGCGAAAGCGAGGTGCGCGAAAGCGAGGAACGATCTCGCCTGGCGCATGATGCCGCCGAACTTGGCACCTGGCACGAAGACTTACTGACCCACATATTTCATTTTGATCAGCGCGCCTGCCAGCATTACGATCAGGATGAAACCTGCCTGAATTCACTGGCTATTTCCTCTCGCCTGCACCCTGATGATGCGCTGCGTGTGCGGGATGAAATCAAAACGGTGCTTGACCCCAATACTAACGGACGCCTTGCAACCGAATACCGCGTAGTTCATAGAGATGGCTCCATCCACTGGCTGGCAGTTCATGCGCGCGTGCATTTTGAAGAACGCAACGGAGAGCGGCTGGCTGTTTTTGCGGCAGGCACCAGCCAGGATATTACATTGCGCAAAGACTCGGAGCAAAAATTGGCGCAGAGCACCAACCAACTGCGGCTGATCAACGAAGCCACGCGCAGTCTGAACGCCTCGCTCAAGCCCCAGGCGGTGTACGACGTGATCTACGCCAGCATCTCGCAGTTAATGCCGTGTGACACGCTCTTCGTCTCATCCTTTGAATCAGCCACAAAAATGATCACACTCGCCAGCGGCTGGCATGATGGGCAGCCGCTGGATGTATCACGCTATGATCCAATTCCGCTGGAGCCTGAAGGCAGCGGCACGCAAAGCCAGGTCATTCGCTCGAAGGAAGCCCTGCTCGTGCCTGACTTTCAAGCGCGGCTGAAAAAGACGCAGGTGGCACATCATTTTGACGGCGATGGCAACCCTGAAGAAGCCCCGCCTGAAGAACAAGACATCCCGCGCTCGGCGCTGGTCGTGCCATTGATCATCGAGGGCGCGGTATTTGGCGTTATTCAGGTCTTTAGTTATCGAATAAACGCCTACTCTGAAGATGACTTGCAAACCCTAAACGGGTTCTGCGCCCAAGCCGCCATTGCGCTCAGCAACGCGCACCTGTACGAGCATGTTCAGCAGGAAAATCTTGAACGCATGCGCGCAGAAAAAGCGTTGCAGGCCAGCGAAAGCAAATACCGTTCGTTGGTTGAAAGCATACAGGTAGGCGTTGTGGTCCATGCTCCCGACTCAAGCATCCTTTTTGCCAACCTGCAAGCCTCGCAATTGCTTGGCTTAACTCAGGATCAAATGCTCGGCAAAACAATCATTGATCCAGATTGGCATTTCATCCGCGAAGATGGGACGCGAATGCCGTTGGACGAATACCCTGCCAGCCATGCGCTGGCTACCGATGAACCGCTCTTTAGCCAGACCCTTGGAATTATGCGACCCGATCAAAAAGAGCCGGTCTGGGTGCAATGCGCCACCCATTCGATCCACAATGTAGATCGTCAACTGCAACAGGTTGTTGTAACGTTTATTGACATCACCGAGCGCAAAAACGCCGAAGATAAGTTGGATGTATCGCGCGACTTTTTGAATAGCGTTCAAGATTCTCTCTCAGCGCATCTTTCCATTTTGGATCATGAGGGCAACATCGTTCAAGTTAATTCATCCTGGCGCAATTTTGGCGCGCTGAACGGGCTGGCGCATCCGGATTACTGCATTGGGATGAACTATCTTAAGATTTGCGACTCGGCAAAGGGTATGGATGCAGAAGGTGGGGCGGTAGCCGCAAAAGCCATTCGTGCCGTGCTTTCTGGCGAAAGGGATGTGACATGGTTTGAATATGCCTGTCACGCGCCGGGTGAAAAGCGCTGGTTTGTTGCGCGTATTACCAGTTTTGAAAATAACGGGCAAAGGTGGATCGTAGCCGCGCATGAGAATATCACAGCGCGCAAACAGGCCGAAGAAAGCATTCACCAGCGTGCCATGGAATTGGAATTGCTTTACGAAAACGGCTTGGCGCTCAGTCAATTACTCAAGCCAAAGGAGATCGCGCAAAAGATTATTGAACTGCTCGAGGAAAAATTGGACTGGCACCACACCGTCATTCGCCTGCTCCGCTCGCATGACAATACCCTCGAACTGGTGGCATTCGATCAACGCGGGGCGGGTGGCAAGGAAGATGATAGCCTCGTTGAAGCGCACTTGAGCAACATCATTCCCAACCTGGGCAGGGGATTAAGCGGCTGGGCGCTCGAACAGTCCAAAATTATCCGTATCGGCGATGTGGAAAGTGATCCGCACTATATTGCATCCTATCCGGGCATTCATTCTGGTTTATATGTTCCCCTAAAATCGGGCGAGCATCTTTTGGGCGTGATCAGCATTGAAAGCGAAAAACCAAATGCCTTCAGCGAAGCAGACGAACAACTGATCATCACATTAGCCAACCAGGCCGCCAACGCATTTGAAAACGCGCGTCTGTATCAGGAAATTAGCCGCTAC
The DNA here is from genome assembly GCA_020049345.1 of Anaerolinea sp. Lineage (GTDB taxonomy): Bacteria > Chloroflexota > Anaerolineae > Anaerolineales > Villigracilaceae > Villigracilis. The sequence continues at coordinate 3,053 of JAIFKY010000314.1, read as the reverse complement.
GCGGAAGAGTTGGAACAGCGCGTACAAGAGCGCACCCTTGAGATCGAATCCACGCGGCAGCGTTTGGAACTGGCCGTAAAAACCGCCGGTATTGGCATTTGGGAATTGGACATCAAGAAAAACCAGGATTATTGGGATGAAGGATTGTTTACTTTATATGGGCTGACAAAAGAAAATGCCTTGCCAATCCCCCAAACATGGCGCAACGTCATTCATCCAGATGACCTGCTGGAACAGTTGAAAACAATGGAAGAATCCCTGCATCATAACCAGCCGTACAACGCCGAGTTCCGCGTGGTTTGGCCTGACGCAAGCATCCATTACATAAAATCAACCGGCGTTGTAATTCATGATGCCGAAAATTTACCCGAGCGGATGATCGGCGCGAATCAGGACATTACCATTCACAAACAGGCTGAGGAAACCCTGCGCCTGGCCAATGCAGAAATGGAACGCGGTCTGCGTATGAAAAATGAATTTCTGGCCAATATGAGCCACGAACTGCGTACCCCGCTCAACGCCATTCTGGGTATTTCCGAAAGCCTCGAAGAGCAGATCTCAGGCAAACTTAACGAAAAACAACTAAAATACATCCGCACCATCAGCGAAAGCGGGCGGCACCTGTTGGAGTTGATCAACGACATCCTTGACCTTTCCAAGATCGAGGCAGGCAAACTGGAACTTGATATTCAGCCTGTCTCTGTTGAAAAACTTTGCACATCCAGTTTGCGCCTGGTCAAGGAACTGGCGCAGAAAAAGTCGTTGAACATGTCCTTTTATCTCGATCAAAATGTAAAAACCATTTTGGGCGATGAGCGGCGTTTGAAGCAATCGCTTGTGAACCTGCTTGGCAATGCGGTTAAATTTACGCCGCAAGGCAAAAAGATTGGGCTGGAGGTAAAAGGGAACGCCGCCGCCAATGAAGTCACTTTCACAGTTTGGGATGAAGGGATAGGCATTAATGAAGATGACATGCAGCGCCTCTTCAAACCCTTTATTCAATTGAACGCCAGTCTCACGCGCGAATTTTCCGGCACCGGGCTTGGGCTGGCGTTGGTGGCGCAAATGACCCGCCTGCATGGCGGACGCATAAGCCTGACAAGCGAATTGAAGGTCGGCAGTCGGTTTACGATCACCTTGCCGTGGCTGGCGGCTGAACAAAACAGTCAGCCGTCGCTCGTTTCTTCAGTTTTGGCTGACAGTCCAAAGCGGAATGCGAAGCCGCGCATGGGTAAAATTTTGATTGTGGATGATACTGAGGTCGTGGCGCAACTGCTTAGTGAATATTTGCGGCACAAAGGATATGAAACGCTGGTCGCGCAAAATGGCGAGGAAGCCGTTATTCTTACCCGTCAGGAACTGCCGCAGATCATCCTGATGGATGTTATGATGCCTGTTCTGAACGGATTGGATGCCACACGGCAGATCCGCGCAGATGCCGCCCTGCGTGATATTCCAATTATTGGATTGACCGCGCTGGCAATGTCCAGCGACCGCGAGCAGTGTATTTCTGCAGGAATGAACGACTACTTAAGCAAGCCAATTCAAATGCAGGAAGTGGCGGAAATAATTGACCGCTACCTGCCTAAACCAAAGTAGGTCATGCTTGCAGCGTGACTATTTGACTGGAAATTCAGCGAAAATCCGTGAAATTCGCGGCAAGAAGAGTTGTTCATAGCAAGTTATGCTGTACTGCGATTTTTCGCTTTTGTACAAGGATTTCATTTTTTATAAACTACACCTTTGGCGGGTTGTGCAAACCCGCCCTATAAATACGTAATGCACAAGGAGAAACCAATGACCAGCATCGTTTTGATTGTAGATGATGACCCGGCAGGCAGGCAAACCCTGGAATCCATTTTGGACGAGCAGGGCTATCGCCTTGAAATGGCAGAAAACGGTTTACAGGCAATTGAAAAAGTCCGCCAATTTCTGCCGGATGTGATCCTGTTGGATGTAATGATGCCTGACATGGATGGTTTTGAAGTCTGCCGGCGCATCAGAAGCGATCCTACGCTTGCTGAAATTCCCATCATCATGCTGACCGCATTGGATGACAGAAAATCCCTGCTGGATGGTCTGGAAGCAGGCGCGGACGATTACATCACCAAGCCTTACGACCGCTATGAATTGCGCGCCCGCTTAATTGGCATTACGCGCTTGAACCGCTATCGAAAATTACTGGATGATCGCACCAACCTTGAAGACGCGCACGTGCAATTATTGGCCGCGTATGACGCCACCATTGAAGGCTGGTCGCGGGCAATGGATTTGCGTGACAAGGAAACCGAAGGACATACCCAGCGCGTAACCAAATTATCAGAAAAACTTGCGCGGCTGGTTGGTGTCAGCGCAGATGAATTGCTTTTTATTCGGCGCGGCGCGCTCCTGCACGATATTGGAAAACTTGGCGTGCCCGATTCTATTTTGCTAAAAACCGATGCGCTGACCGATGAAGAATGGGCAATCATGAAAAAGCACTCGCAATATGCCTACGAAATGATCTACCCGATTGAGTACCTGCGCCCCGCGCTGGATATTCCCTACTATCATCACGAAAAATGGGATGGCAGCGGCTACCCGTGCGGATTGAAGGGCGAAGAGATTCCGCTTGCGGCGCGTATCTTTGCCATTGCAGATGTCTGGGACGCGCTGACCTCTGACCGCCCCTATCGCCTCGCATGGGATAAAGAGACAACGCTGAAACATATCAACGAAGAATCCGGCAAACACTTCGATCCGCATATTGTGGATCTATTCAATGAGTTGATGAAGTAACCTCAAACGCAACATTTTATCCATCCACAGATTTCGGGGAGTGGCTAAAAGAATGGGCTAAGAAACCACCCACCACAGAGATCACAGAGTCCACAGAGATTTTTTAGAGGGTTTCCTCCGTGTACTCTGTGATCTCTGTGGTTAAATCTTTATTAGCCACTCCTGGATTGTGCAGATTGCACTGATGAGTCCACTGCAAAAACCATTCACCACTGAGAACACGGAGCACACAGAGCGGGGAAAATACAAAATCTGCACAAATTCAGTTTACGCTA
>JAIFKY010000116.1:10729-15833 GCA_020049345.1 Anaerolinea sp. | reverse complement strand
TCCCTGTCACTGAATCATTTAGCGAGCCGTCGCAAAAAGCCGCGTTTGAAAAAGCATTAAATTATATGGGCTTGAAGCCTGGTCAATCGCTGCTCGGTCAAAAAGTGGACGTGGTCTTCATCGGCAGTTGCACCAACTCGCGCATCTCCGACCTGCGACTCGCCGCCGCCATGTTGAAAGGCCGCAAAGTTTCCGCATCCACGCGTGTGATGGTTGTGCCTGGTTCGCAGGATGTCAAGAAGCAAGCGGAACAGGAAGGGCTGGACGTCATCTTCAAAGAAGCCGGCGCCGAGTGGCGCGAGGCGGGCTGCTCGTTATGTATTAGTATGAACGGAGACTTCGTTCCTTCTGGACAATATGCGGTTTCTACAAGCAATCGCAATTTTGAAGGAAGACAAGGAAAAGGTTCCCGCTCATTTCTTGCCAGCCCGTTAACTGCGGCAGCATCTGCCATCAATGGCGCTGTGACTGATCCGAGGACGATCCAATAAGGATGAATGAGGAAGGATGAAGGATGAAAAAGTACTTCAACCCGCAACGTTCAACTTTCAAACTTAAAACGGAAATCAACCAATGGCACAATTTACAACACTCACATCTCGCGTCATGCCCCTGCCTGTCAACGATATTGACACAGACCAGATCATCCCCGCGCAGTTCTTGAAAGTCACCGACAAGAACAATCTCGCAGACGCGCTTTTTTTCAACTGGCGCTATAACGACGACAAATCCATCAAACCCGACTTTATTATCAACAAGCCAGAGTCAAAGGGTTGTCAAATCCTCCTCGCGGGTGACAACTTCGGGTGTGGATCCAGCCGCGAGCACGCTCCGTGGGCGCTGACCAGTTACGGCTTCCGCGCCGTCATCAGCACATCCTTCGCTGACATCTTCCGCAACAACTCCTTGAAGAACGGGCTCATCCCGATCATCGTGGACGATGCGACACATAAGATGTTGTTCGACCTTGTCGAAGAAATCCCAAATGTGGAACTCACGGTTGACCTTGCTTCGCAGACGCTTATCTTGCCGAACGGCACTGTGAAATTCCCGATTGACCCGTTCAACAAGACCTGCCTGCTCAATGGCGTGGATGAACTTGGGTACATTTTAGGATTTGAAAAACAGATCGCGGAGTTTGAGGCACAGAAGTAATTGGTAACTGGTAATTACCAATTACTAATCACTATTTACCAATTGCCAATCACGCAACACGGAACAACTTATGACCCTATCCCAAATCCAAATCTACGACACAACTCTCCGCGACGGGACGCAATCTGAAGGCTTTACGCTTTCAGCCAACGACAAAGTGCGCGTGGCGCAACGGCTGGATGCTTTTGGTGTGGCGTTTATCGAAGGCGGCTGGCCTGGCTCCAACCCCAAGGATGTTGAATTCTTCGAGCGCGCCCGCGACATGCAATGGAAGAATGCGCTGATTGCCGCGTTCGGTTCAACCTGCCGCGTCAAAGGCGGTCCCGAAGACGACGCCAACATCAAGGCTCTGCTTGATTCGCATACGCCCGTCTGCACCATCTTCGGCAAAACGTGGACGCTCCACGTAAAAGAAGTTTTGAAAACAACCCGCGAAGACAACCTGCGTATCATTGAGCAGTCTGTCGCTTATCTCAAAGCCAACGACAAGCGCGTGCTGTACGACGCCGAGCACTTCTTCGACGGCTACAAAGCGGATTCGGTTTACGCCATCGAAACCCTGCAAGCCGCCATTCGTGGCGGTGCGGAAATGGTCGTGTTGTGCGACACCAACGGCGGCTCGCTGCCCTGGGATGTGGAACGCATCATGCGCGAGGTCAAGACCGCAATCAACCATCCCATCGGCATTCACGCTCACAACGACGGCGAGGCGGCAGTTATCAACTCGCTGACGGCAGTGCGCGAAGGCGCGACTCAGGTACAAGGAACCATCAACGGGGTCGGCGAACGCTGCGGCAACGTCAACCTGAATTCGGTCATCGCCAACCTTGAACTCAAGATGGGCTATCAATGCCTGCCGCCAGGAAATATTGGCAAGTTGTATGAACTTTCGCATTTCGTCGCAGAAGTGGCCAACATCACCCCCGACGAGCATTTGCCTTTCGTGGGCAAATCTGCTTTCGCGCACAAGGGCGGCGTGCATGTTGCCGCCATGCGGCGCAGCGCGCAATCCTATCAACACGTTACGCCTGAACTTGTCGGCAATAAAATGCGCGTGGTGGTCTCTGACCTTTCGGGGCGCGGCAACCTGCTGAGCAAAGCCGAAGAGCACGGCGTGGAAGTGGAAGGCGAAGAAGTGGTCGGCGTGCTGAATGACATCAAAGAACTCGAGGCGCGCGGATTCTCTTTTGAAGCCGCCGAAGCCTCGGTAACGATGATGTTGAAACGCCAGGAATACGGCTACAAGCCCCCGTTTGAGTTGATCGATTTCTTTGTCAACGTGGAACACCGCGACAAGCGCGGCATCTTCGCCGAAGCCATGGTCAAAGTCCGCGTGCAGGGTGAAATTCTGCACACAGCCGCAGAAGGCAACGGCCCCGTCAATGCAATGGACAACGCCCTACGCAAAGCGCTGGTTGGCTATTATCCGCAAGTGGCAAATTTTCATTTGTCTGATTACAAAGTCCGCATCCTGGATTCAGATCACGGCACAGAAGCCATTACCCGTGTCTTGATCGACACCCGCAACGACACCAGCCGCTGGAGCACCGTCGGCGCAAGCGCAAACATCATCGAAGCAAGTTGGCGCGCGCTGGCGGATTCGGTGGAATATGGGTTGATGGTGGCGCATTAATAAATTAGTAATTGGTGATTAGTAATTAGTAATTGGTAAATCAATTACTAATTACCAGTTACAAAAAACTGGAGAACATCTTGAAATATCAAATCACCCTCCTCCCTGGCGACGGCATTGGACCCGAAGTGGTCGGCGAAGCCGTACGCGTGCTGGACTACGTTGCCAGCAAATATAAACACACTTTCGAATACAAAGAACGCCTGATGGGCGGTTGTTCGATTGATAAATATGGTTCGTCTCTGACCGATGAAACCCTCGCCGATTGCAAATCAGCGGATGCGATTTTGCTCGGCGCGGTGGGCGGTCCCAAATGGGATGACCCCGCCGCCAAAGACCGCCCCGAGCGCGGGTTGCTCGCCCTGAGAAAAGGTCTCGGCGTCTTTGCAAATTTGCGCCCTGTCAAAGTTCACCCCGCGCTGATGGAATGGTCTCCGCTCAAGCCTGAGAAATTGCAAGGCGTGGATATTCTCGTTGTGCGCGAACTGACCGGCGGCTTGTACTTCGGCTGGCCCAAGGGACGCGACATCAAAGACGGACGCGAGCGCGCCGTGGATACGTTGGAATATTACGATTACGAAATCCGCCGCGTGATGGAACTGGCTTTCACTTTGGCAAAAGGCCGCAAGAAAAAAGTGACCTCGGTGGATAAAGCCAACGTGCTCGAATCATCCCGACTGTGGCGTCAGATCGCGACCAAAGTTGGCGCGGAAAACAAGGATGTGGAACTCGATCACATGCTGGTGGATACCGCTTCGATGAAGCTGATCACTGGTCCCGCGTGGATGGATGTGGTGGTCACCGAAAACATGTTCGGCGACATCCTGACGGACGAAGCCTCGGTCTTGGCTGGTTCGATGGGGATGTTGCCCTCTGCCAGTTTGGGTGAATCAGGTATCGGGTTGTATGAGCCGATCCACGGGTCAGCGCCAGACATCGCAGGCAAGGGAATCGCAAATCCAACGGGAACGATTCTTTCCACCGCCATGATGCTGCGTCATTCCTTTAATTTGGAAACCGAAGCCGCCGCCATCGAAAGTGCCGTGGATAAGACCATCACGGACGGCGCGCGCACTGCCGACATCGGCGGAAAATTATCCACCCGTCAAATGGCGGATGAAATTATCAAGAATTTATAATCTCGTAGGGGCGAAGCATTGCTTCGCCCCTGCACATCAAAAGGAGAATTAAGTCATGGGCATGGAATCGAAATTCATCTGGATGAACGGCGAAATGGTGCCGTTCGAAAAAGCAACGCTGCATTTTCTTACACCCGCTCTGCATTATGGCGCGGCAGTGTTTGAAGGCATTCGCGCTTACGACACGCCAAAAGGTCCCGCAGTATTCCGTTTAAAGGAACACATTGAGCGTTTGTTCGACTCAGCGCACATCTTTGGCTTTCGTGAAATGCCGTTCACAGTAGAGCAGGTGATCAAGGCTGTGAAAGACACAGTGCGCGTCAACGGTCTCAAGGATTGCTACATCCGTCCGGTGATCTATCTTGACGGCGGCGGCTGGAACTTGACCGTGGACGCGGGCAAACCGAGCCTGGCAATTGCCGTTTGGGACTGGGGCAACTACCTCGGCGAAGAAGCAATGGCAAAGGGCATCCGCGCCAACATCTCTTCATTCACGCGCCATCATCCAAACGTGACGATGACCAAGGCGAAGGTGACCGGAAATTACGCAAATAGTTTCCTCGCCAAAACCGAATCGATGCGTCTGGGATTTGATGAAGCGATCATGCTCGACCCACAGGGATATATCGCTGAATGTACGGGCGAAAATATTTTTGTGGTGCGGCACGGCAAGGTCATCACCCCCTCCACCGCGCCGGTGTTGGAAGGCATTACCCGCCATTCCATCCACACCATTGCGCAGGATTTGGGATACAAGATTTTGGAACAGCCCATCTCCCGCGATCAACTCTATATCGCAGACGAAGTCTTTGTGTGCGGAACCGCCGCAGAATGCATCGGTCTGGCTGAGATTGATTTCCGCACCATCGGCGAAGGCAAAACAGGTCCCGTGACGCGCCAAATTCAGGATGTGTATCACGAGGCAATCCGCGGCAAGATCGAGAAATATGAAAGTTGGTGCGATTACGTTGGGTAGCAAGTAAGAATAAGAATTGGGGGCGTCTCAAACGAGTTGAGAGAAAGCCGTGGTTCGTGTTCCGTAAAAAAGGAATACGAACCACGTTGTACTTTGTTGTATAATTTTCAAATAGACCTCTTGCGTAAGTAAAGCGTTGTAAACCACAAAGTCACCAAGACACTAGGTCACTAAGTTTTTCCCTTTGAGTCTTCGAGACTT
>JAIFKY010000116.1:0-10723 GCA_020049345.1 Anaerolinea sp. | reverse complement strand
TTTTGCAAGAAGTCTAATGAATACAAACTGCAACGGAGGATTTATTCATTGTTAAACGCCATCAGCCCCTACATTACCAAAGATGAGCCTTTTGGTCCAATCGACTCGGTTGATATTGATTCGAACGATCTCAACGCCCTGAAACTTTTATTTGAACAACATAACTGGACGTATAAAAACCTCCGCAACCGACCTTCCATTATTATTGGGCGCAGAGGGGCTGGGAAAACATATTATTTGCGGAGCGTATTCTTCGACAAGCAATATGATTTTTACACCGAAATTAGAACCGCGCGCGTGCTGGGTCAGATGGCGCGGGTCATCCAACGAATGACAAAGGACGCTGTTTTCCCTGAAATGGTCTCGGAACTTTGGGAGATGGTTTTGTGGATCAGCGTATTCTCGGAGATCCAAAAATCTTCATTGTTATCTGAAGACGATCTGTACGTGATCGGCGCCTATCTTGAAAGCATAAATGTCCACGACAGCGTTGGCGTTGATGCCGTGCTTTTGAACTTGGCCGCCACGTTGGATGATGAGATGAATAAAAATCCCAGCGGAGAAGTTACTGAAATTTTAAGGGGCTACGGCAGAATCACATTTGATAACGCAAAGTCCGTTGTGATTGATGGTTTTGAACGTTCCAAAAAAACATTTGTAATCCTGATGGATTCGCTTGACGATTTTCAACTGGACATGGACTCTGTCGCCCGTTCTCTGCAAGGCTTGCTCAAACTGGTCGGCTCCATGAACAAGCCAAGGGATGTTGTGGATGTGCGTTTTTGCCTGCCCGCAGAAATTTATCATCGCTTCATTAAAATATCGTCCAACCCCAACAAAGATTTTCGGCGCGCGCTCAAACTCCAGTGGACGGCCGGAGAGTTGGTCTTGATTGGGGCGCAACGATTGATGTTTTATCTGGCTTTGTATTACCAGGACTTTTTGAAATCCATTTTTCCGCTTGACCTCACAAAACGGACAGATGCGCTAAAACTTTTTCAGGCGGTGCTTCCCGAAAAGATCACCAATCAGGCAGGGTTTCAAGAGGAAACCATGTCCTACATCCTGAGACATACCCAACTTTTGCCGCGACACTTCCTGATGCTGTTGAACTCGATCTTCAAGAATCCCAATGGAACGCAAAGATTAAATCCATTTCCTGTTGGCGAAGACCGCATCATAAACGGCGTCAGGCAGGTTGAGGAATTTATGATCGGCGAAATTTTTGTGGCATTCAAGCCCACCTATCCCACCGCCGAAGAGACCTGCAAACGCTGCCTGCCCGAATTAGGGCATAAATTCACCATGGGCGACCTGCACCGTGTTTTCACCCGTCATGGCAAGGCCGTCTTTGAAAGTGACAACCTCTTTGAGTTTCAACGGATGCTGCTTGAAATTGGCGCGGTCGGCAGGGTCATTCCCGGCAAGGAAAAAGATGTGTACATCAAAGGTAATTTTGAGTACACGGTTTCACATGAATTGGTATTAAGTCAGGACGACGAACTATGCCTTCATCCGCTTTTCTCAGGCATCTTTCACGGCAGTGGACGGCAGGATCGTCCCGTCTACCCGTATGGGAGTGTGCTGGAAGATGAAGACTACAGGGAAAGTTTTGACGATTAAAATTGACCGTTGGAAATAAACGGCAGACGCTGAACCAAAACAGGCATGTCACAGGGATATGCCTGTTTTTTCATTGCATCAAACAGCCGTGTACGAAAAGATTTTCGCCACTCTTTTGCTATAATCACCCCATGGAAAATTTAGCCCGCGAAGCGCTTTCGCTTTTCAACGTTCACCTGACGGGAAGACACCTCCTCGCGCTGACCACCTACGAGCGCGAACTTATGGAATGGAATCAGAAATTCAACCTGACCGCCATTCGCGATGCAGAGTCGATCCGCACCAAACACTTTCTGGATTCGTTCTCCTGCGTGCAGGCTTGGAAAGCCAATCCGCCGCTGCGCCTTGTGGATATTGGGACTGGTGCGGGGTTCCCGGGCATTCCCCTGAAAATTATCTATCCCGCCATGCACTTAACACTGGTTGAATCAGTTGGCAAGAAAGCCAAATTCTGCCAGCACATTGTGGATGTACTGGGGCTGGAAAATGTAACCGTGATCCACTCGCGCGCCGAAGACCTCGGTCAAAAGGTCGGACAGCGCGAAGCGTATGATTGGGCTGTGGCGCGTGCCGTTGCAAACCTCAACGTGTTGAGTGAATACCTGCTACCACTGGTCAAGATCGGCGGGACGGTTCTCGCGCAAAAAGGCGAAAGCGGACCCGCCGAAGCGCAATCTGCCGAGAAAGCCATGAAGTTGCTGGGTGGAAAATTAAAGAAGTTGATCCCCGTCAATTTGCCTGGCGTCGCCGATGACCGCTATCTGGTGCTGGTGGATAAAGTTGCCGCCACGCCGCCGAAATATCCGCGCAGTGCGGGCATGGCGGCCAAGACACCTTTGTAAGCGCGGTAATCCGTATCGTTTTCGCATTTGACAGGGGGTATTTTCTGTGCGAGAATTCAAAAACTGAATGCTCATATTATGACAGAAATTAAACAGCAGGAATACGCCCTTTTAAACGAAATTGCCCAAGACTCAATGGTGACCCAGGCGAATTTATCCAACCGCCTGGGAATTGCTGTTGGCAGTGTCAACTGGTACATCAAACGTCTCATTACCCGTGGCTGGCTAAAAGTTTCTCACCTCGACCGGACTCGCCTGAAATATGATCTCACCCCTGAAGGAATGTCAGTATTTACACAACGGGCGTTATTGTATGCAGGCGATTCGCTCAAGGTTTACAGCAATGTTCGCCAGCAAGCCAAATCTTTAGTGCTTGAACTTAAGCAAAAAAACATCAACCGCGTATATCTGGATGGACAGGATGAAATGTCGGATATTCTGCGGTTAACTTGTATTGAGGCAGGCATACACATCAGCGATTCGCCAAACGAAATTATTCTGAAAGTGGACAAGGATGGGTATAAAATTGTTTCAGGTTCAACCCAATAACCCGCATTACAAGCGAAGAAATAGATGAATAAAACCTTCCGAAAAAACAATTTTCTCAATATTCTGATCACCCTGTTGATTGCAGTAATTCTATACAGCGCATGTAATGAGTTTTACGGCATCGCCTGGGGAACAGGAACATGGCGGGGTGAATTTTCACGCACATGGGCAATATTGTATTATGCGTTTATTGCCTTTTGTATTTCCTTTTTCGCAGTTACAACGCTGTTTACCTGGAGCAACAAACTTTTTACGCCCATTACAGATCGCATCATTGCAATCCGTCAGAAACTGGGAGCCTTCCGCTGGTTGTTATGGCTTCTCATCTTGATTGCACCGGTTTGGTTTTTTCAATATACAGCATGGGGATTTGTATTTCAAAAACTCAACATCCGCATTCTGATCTGGATCATCACTGTTGGTCTGCTCACCATTGTTTCGTCGCGCCGTACCCAACTGGCAGATTGGAATGAATTTTTAGCGTCACTTGTATTAACCGCAAGCGCATTCTCCATTGCCGCATCTTTAAAATATGTAAACGGCTATCCTTTTTCTCTTGGATGGTCCGAAGGCAACCGTCTTTGGGATTATTCAATCCTGTTTGGAAAAGATTTATATATTTATCCGGCGGACAAAACAATTCCAGTACTGCTTGATTTTGGGCGTCAACTAATTGGTGGACTGCCGTTTATTTTCCCCGGCATCACCATCACCATTGCCCGCTTGTGGGTTGGGCTTACCTTAATTATTCCGTATTTATTATTGGGCGTTGCGATATTCCGCATAACTGCGCGGGATAAGGTTTTATGGCTGCTCCTCACTTTATGGGTATTCCTATTTTTGAAACAAGGACCCATTCACCCACCTCTTGTTCTGGGCGCCGCGCTGGTCGCGTTAGCCTGGAACGCGCCCCTGTGGTACGCAATTCCGCTGGTAATGGGCACGGGATATTTTCTCGAAGCCAGTCGATTTACCTGGGTGTTTGCCCCCGGCATCTGGATACTTATGCTGGAATTTTCATCCGCTTCTTTTTCAAACCGCAAGCCTGTTTCTGCAACCTGGAAACGATCCATCATCCTGGCTGTTTTAGGCATTTTCGGCGGGTTTGCCATGCCAACTTTGATCCGCTCTACTGTGCCAATGATGATAATGCCTCCGGCAGAAACGGAAATTGTTCAGGCTCCTGTTGTAATAGCAACTGCGCCGCCGGCTCCTCAGCCAACCGCGCCTGTTACAGCGCCGCCCACCGTTGCACCCTCAACAGAAAAATCGACCTATTTTGATTTTGTTGTTGAGCAAATTAAAGACCAGCCCCTTTTATGGTATCGCCTGCTTCCAAATTCAACATACGGCTATGGTATTCTATTTGCCCTTTTGCTTGCAGTTGGCCCGTTAATCATCATTTTGATTTACCTCGCCATTAATAAAATATGGCCGTTGGAGACATTACAAAAACTTGCCATTATTTTGCCACTGCTGGCATTTCTGGCAGTTGGGTTGGTTGCCAGTACAAAAATTGGCGGTGGCGGCGATTTGCACAACATGGATATGTTCCTGATCGGACTGTTGTTCACCGGCGTGGTCGCCTGGCGAAACGGGGGCGGCGATTGGCTGCAAAATGGTTCGGGAATCCCTTCCTTCATGAAGGTTGTAATTATCTTTTTGCTCGTCATCTCCTCCATTAACCCCTTGCTCGAAATGCGATCCTATAGCCTTGGCGAAGATGCTTCCTGGCTAAAAACGCTCACCGATGCCAAAAGCGAAACAAGCATGGAAATGCTGCCCACTCAGGCGGAAGTTAACTCCACGCTTAAACTGATTCAGGACGAGTCCGATAAAGCAAAATTAAAAGGCGATGTCTTGTTTATAGATCAGCGTCAACTGTTAACCTTTGGCGATATTAAAGGCATCCCGCTTGTTCCAGATTACGAAAAGAAACTTCTGATGAATCAAGCCTTGAGCGGAAACGCGGACTACTTTGACACATTTTACGCAGACCTGGCTTCACAGCGTTTTTCGCTGATCATTACCGAGCCGCTGCGTACGCCCGTACAGGATAGTTCGTATCAATTCGGCGAAGAAAATAATGCCTGGGTAAAATGGGTGGCGGGTCCCGTGTTATGTTACTACGAGCCATTGGAAACCATAAAAGACATTAAAGTACAACTGCTTATCCCCATAAAAAACGCGGTTGATTGTTCCGCGGTATTGCCATAAAGGAAAATACACCTTGAATATTCGTTATCTACTCCTTCGTCTTATTCGTCATTTTATGCCGGAAGGCATTGCCCGTTTTCTTTTAAAACGCAGGTGGATCATCCGCCCAGGTTTGGAATCAAGCGACCCGCTTGCGGCTGTGGATCAATATATGAAAGCGCTGGCGCAGTACGGGAAATCCATACAAAATCAGCGGGTTTTGGTATTTGGTTATGGCGGGCGTTTTGCGGTTGGCGTTGAATTGCTCAAACAAGGCGCCGCTCATGTAGTATTGTGCGATCATTTTGTGCTTCTGGATCAGGAACGCAACCTTGAGTTGTTGCCAAAATATAGCGACTACCTGATTATGGAAAACAACGAAGTAAAACCCCGCGCCGAGCATATTACGCTTCGGCATGGTGATATTCGCGATGCGAAACTTCAATCTGAAATTTCCGCTGTTGATCTTGTGTTAAGTACCTCAGTCTATGAGCATTTGGACGATGTGGATGGCATTACATCCGCGCTCGCAAAGTTGACCGCGCCGCATGGCATCCACCTACATTTTGTTGATTTGCGCGATCACTATTTCAAATATCCCTTCGCCATGCTTGCTTATTCAGAAACAATCTGGAAAAACTTTCTGAACCCAACCAGTAATTTGAATCGCTACCGCCTGCCGTCCTACCAAAGAATTTTTGAGAAGTATTTTGGGCAAATAAAAATTAACGTTCTTGCCCGTCAGGAGAATGAGTTTGAACAAACGCGTCGCCGTATTCGTTCAGAATTTATCAGCGGTGATTTATCTGTAGATTCGACCACATTGATTCAGGTATTTGCTGAAGCCCCAATTCGGGATAAGAACGAGGGCTGATAATTTTGCTGAATACAAAGTCTCTGCTCTTGAAGTTCTATGCGCTTTTGATTGTTCTCGAAAGCGCTATTGCTTTTTATTTTCTGGCGTCCATCCCATCCGATACGGGGAACGCCATTTTGGGCGGATATTCATTAAGCCGCCTGCTTTTGATGGCGTGCGCAGCAATTCCTTTTTTTGTATCCGCGCTGACTTTTGGCGCAGTGGTCATCTCTCCTCACTATCTTAATAAACTCATTCGGTTTGTGGATGCGTCTTTCGAGATCAAATGGAATCGCATCTTAATTAATGTAGTTTCATCCCTGTTTGTGCTTTTTAGCATCCTGTTCCTGCTGATGCCAGCGGAGCGGTTTGGCGATTTTGCTGCGGCAGGTGAACGCCTTGCGCCGCTTATTTATTTTGGCGGTTTTCTGGGCGCGCAAACCCTTTTGGGACAATTTCTTTGGCGCGAGCAAAAAGTTTATTTTGAAAACCTGCGTCAATGGAATCCCGTTTTTAAAACTGCCGGCCTCTTTTTTGCCTTTGCCGTGCTGGTATCAGTCTGGGTTTCCTGGAGCGGTATTGGGCTGAAACCCGAAACCTATGGCTGGCACACCCCCGGCACTCCCATTCCATTTCCCCAACTTTTAATCGCTTTCTTTTGCAGTTTGTTGTTTATGCGTTTTAAAAGTCCTATTGAAGCATGGTATTTGAATCTGTGGAAAGAAAAAAAATATTCGCTTAAGTTTGAAACGGTTATTTTTTTTGTTTTATGGATCAGCGCCTTTTTGGTTTGGCAGGGCGAGCCAATGCTCAAACAAAGTTACTTCAACCCTGCGCCAACGGCGCCCAATTTTGAATACTATCCCTATTCAGATGCGGGATTTTACGATGCCACTTCGCAAAGCATCTTAATTGGTGAAGGCAGAAATCTGGAAGTGGTTCTGCGTCCCTTATATATTTTCTCCCTTACCCTGTTGCACCTCATTGGTGGACAGAATTATGCCGTTGTACTAACTTTACAAGTGCTGTGTCTGGCAATTATGCCTGCCTTGGTGTTTCAGTTAGCTTCGCTTTTGGGGAATCAGTCAGCGGGCGTGCTGGCGGCAGTATTGATTATTTTTAGGGAAAAGAACGCCATCGCGTTGACTAACATTCTTGAAGTGAGTCATTCAAAGTTATTGCTGTCTGACCTCCCGACCATGGCGTTTATGTTGTTGCTTGTTTACGCGCTTGTAAATTGGTTAAGAAAGACCAATCACCATTATCCACTGGGAATCGTTGCCGGGGCTGCTTTTGGGCTGGTTGTGCTTATGCGGAGCCAAGCCCAGTTGTTGTTGCCAATTTTACTGGCAGGCATTATTTTTACCGATGGCTTTCAATGGCGAAAGTCAGCGCAAAGAATTTTGGTTTTTTTGCTCGGTCTGTTGGTTGTGGTTTCCCCCTGGGTCTGGCGAAATTATCAGGTATCTGGAAAGCCTGCCGTGGAAAATACGGGCTTTTATATCCGCTTGTTTGCAGATGGATATTCGGAGCCAACAGATGTGGTTGATCAATTGCCCGGTGAATCCTTCGACGAATACAACGCGAGAATAAAATCACAGATTATTCGATATGTTTTTAATCATCCCGTTGAGATTGCGCGCGTCTATTCCACTTACTTTATTCATAATGAAATAATCTCTGTTGTTTATTTGCCCATGTCATTCAGGCTTTATGATGTTCGTGCCTATGTTGATCATTTGCCTTTTTGGGACGATCCATATATTGATCTGGCAAATGGATACGGCGTCATGTTCTTCCTCTCGTTGGGGTTGATCAGCCTGGGCATTGGCGTTGCGGTTCGGCGGCTGAAGTTTTTAGGGGTATTCCCGTTGCTGATCCATTTTACATACAGTTTGAGCGTGGTGATTGCGCGTATTTCGGGCTGGAGGTTTGTTCTGCCTGTTGATTGGATTCTTCAACTTTATTATTGCATTGGGTTGATACAACTGGCTGTGATGATCGCCTCGGTTATTTGGAACAAGAAGTTGGCGATTGAAAATACGGACAGTGAATCTAAGCCCGCGCCGTTCCTGCAAAGAAAAACGTACTTTGCAATGGCGGGATTCCTGTTGATTGGTTTATCTTTACCAATGCTCGAACTGGCGATGCCCACGCGCTATCCTCCGCTGTCACAGGCTGAGTTGATCGCGTCGTCTGCCATTCAGCATCTGCCGCTGGATGGCGCTGCCGAGGCGTTGAACATTTTCCTCGAAACAGAACCAGGCGCAACGGTTGTGTATGGCCGCGCTCTTTATCCATCCTATTATGAGCAGGGAAGTTTCTGGGGTGAGTCCAGTCCCAATCTGCTGGCGGCCAGTCAATTCAGTCGTTTACAATTTAATTTGATTGGACCAAGTCCGGCATTCGTTTTTATTCCGCTGGAGGGCGCACCGCAATATTTTCCCCATGCCGCAGATGTTTTTGTGGTGGGGTGCAGGCAGGGTGGACTTATCAGGGGTTTGGTTGTTTTGGTCAATGATCAGTCGCTGCTTTCTGCGCCATTTAAAGGATTGACCTGTTCTGAAATGGAGTAAAAATGTTGGCTAAATTTTCAGGCTTTATGGAACGACGCGAAATACTGTTTCCGTTTTTCTTGTTTCTGCTTTTTCTGGCAGTGACCATCCCCGGTGTGAACTGGGGCGTGCCTGCGCTCTGGAATCCAGACGAAATGGTCTGGCGCGCAGATAGCGCCCTGCGCGGCGATATTATCTTTGACGAAACAGAACCGGATTTTAATTACCCATCGCTGCCCAAGTATGTGATGTATGGTGTGGGCAAAGTTGTTTATGGAATGGGATATTCGCGCTCCATTTTTTTTATTGCGGCGCGGCTGGTCTCTGCCATGCTTGGTGCGCTGAGCGGGATTCTTATTTATTATTTAGCACGCGCCATCGGCGCAAACCCGCTGACTTCTGCGCTGGCTGATTTACTTTATCTCGCCAGCGGCGTGGCTTCGGCAAATGGACGGTTCGCGCACAACGATCTCTATTTGCAGTTTTTTTCCATTCTCTGTATTTATTTTGCAATCAAGTATCAATTCACCAAATCAAGAATATGGATTTATGGTTCGTTCTTTGCTGTAGGGCTTGCCGCTTCCAGTAAATATACGGGCGGCAGTCTTTTGCTCGTGCCGTTGTTTGTGCTAATCGCAATGAATTGGAACGATTTGCGAAAGGACTGGCTTCAGTCTTTTAAGACGCTGTTTTTCGGCGGCTTATTTAGTTTTGGCGGGTTTGTCAGTGGAACCCCCAAAGCCCTATGGCTTGTATATTATTTCAAAAATGTTATTCCCGCGCTTTTGCGATACCCCCAGTATGGATTTAATTTTGGAGGTCCAATTGGGCTGTGGGGACAATGGCCTGTTTTTGAAAAAGCGGTCGGTATATTTGCTTATTATCTTTTTATCTTTTGTTTTATCTGGTTTACAGTTAAATTAATGTTGTGGGGTTTTGGAAGGCTGCAAATGGATGCGAAGCAGGGACAGGCAATTTTGATCCTGCTTGCCACAGTGCTTCTTTTTGACCTGCCATTTATGATGTCTGTGAATTACATTCCACGCTATTTTATTCCATTCGTGCCATTCCTTTCCATCCTTGGCGCGCTCTTTATCAATGAAATCTTTGATTTGGCGCAACGCAAAAACTGGAAAATTGTGACGGCAGGCGTAACTATTTTGCTGGTTGTAGGCATCTCCTATTCCATGCTGCGTTTGGTGAGCACGGCTTTGCTTTTTATAAACGATGCGCGCATTCCTGCAAGTAAATATATTGCCACAATCCGCGGATATAAAAATACAATTGAATACACGTTGTATCCGCCGATTGTGAACAAAAAGCAGTTTTATGGAGCCGCGCGCAACTACCCGATCTATTTCGTCAAATATCCAGATGATGTTGTGCCAACTGGCGGAAGGTATGAATATAACCAGGGCGAACAGGGATTAATAGATCGCAATGTGCAATACTTTGTTATTGATTCTTTTACATACGGAAGGCTGTATAACGATGCGATCTGCCAAACCAACCCTGTGGAATGTGACTTTTTTAAGCGTTTGCTGGCAGGTGAGGTGACCACCTTTCGGCTGGTGGAAGAATTTACCTACACGCTCCCCTCTTGGCTGCCCGATGTTTTCATATCAGCGGTCAATCCTGAAATTCGCATTTACCAACGGGTTCAATAGAAAAAAATACCGCCGTTTTCGGCGGTATTTTTTTTCTGTTTTCTACTTGATGAAATTCCCCACCGTGTATACAACTCCGGCAATGGGAGGCGTACTTTTCATGGGAATAACATGTCCTTTTGAAAAGGCCTTGTAGGCGGCTTCGGCAATTTCCTTCTCGGTGGAAAAATGCTCATCGCGGATATTATGTCCAAGCATACGAAACATAAACACCATAAATGGCTTTTCAACCGGCGTGCCATAAATCATTTGGCCTCCGGGCTTAAGCACGCGGCTTACTTCAATGAACGCTTGTTTTAGTTCAGCAGGCTTTAAGTGCTCAAGGATGCTGACCATCATCACCGTGTCAAAGAAATTATCCTGATAGGGCATGTTAAGCACATCGCCTTTCTCAAGGAATAATGGGATGTTTGCCTGTTCAAAAACAGATTTGAC
>JAIFKY010000319.1:2506-5253 GCA_020049345.1 Anaerolinea sp. | reverse complement strand
ATGTGTATTTTTGCCCAATCAATTTATACGCGGCGCTTAAAAATATGGAATGGTTATTTTTTGTCAGGAATATATTCCAAAATATCTTTTACCTGAACTTCGAACAACTCACACAAAGACTCAAGTACTTCAAATATATCAAAGGTTTTTGTTTAGAACAACAAATTTTGTCCATTTTTCCATAAACGAAACAAAATTATTTAGCCCGTCCAATCTATTTTGCCGCCCAACGCACGATAACTTGACAGCCTTGTCCAGGTTGAGATTGAACGAACATCTCTGCCCCAATCAAAGCTGCGCGTTCAAACATTCCGGCGACACCGAAGTGTTTGTTTGCCAACAGATTCGAGATATCCAATTTTTCACCGGCAGCGAAGCCAACTCCGTTATCGCTGATTATCAGCTCCACGGCTGTTTCAGTCACTGTGCCTCCGAGATAAATTTTGCTGGCTTTGGAATGCTGCAATCCATTATTAAACGCCTGTTGAGCCAAACGGAAGAGATGCAGTTCCAAGCGTTCATCCAGACGAATATCCTCCCCCTTCACATCACAAGTAAGGGAAATATCCTCCAAGCCGCGATCTTGGGCATTTTCCACAAGACCTTCCAGCGCGCTCACCAGTCCAAATGCCAGTAATGGAGTGCGCAACCCACTGGTGATCTCACGAATCCGTTTGGCGGTGTACTGGTAGGTTTCCAAGAGTTCAGGCGTGGGCTGCAGGTCTGCGAATTGAATGCTCATTTTCGCCATGTGCTGCAAGACATCATCATGCAGTTCAGCAGCAAGAACAGTGCGTTCTGTTTCTTTGCGTTCGATGTCGGTTCGGTAAAGATCCAACAGCGCAGCAGACTGCTTGATGTTTGCCAGCCCAAGGGCGGTCAGGTTTGCGATCTGTTGCAGAACCGTGATTTCATTGGCGGCATAAAAATCATCCGGGTCACGCCGCCCAAACAGCATCAATCCCACGGTCTTCCCATTCAACCTCAAATGCAAGACCGCGCGTGCCCAATCCACCGGAGCATCAATGGTTTGCGGAATCTGTGCCGGAGCAACACCGAGGGTTATCAAAATATGCAGGCGCTCGCCGTCCCATTGCAGTAGGACAAACTGCCGTATCAACCAGGAGGGCAGCATCTCTTTCAGGAACAAATTACGCAGCGTGGATTCATCCAGACTGGTCAAAATGCGTTCCGAATAAGCCTCCAGTAGTTGTTCTGGATGAATGGGAATGCTCAGTGCGTGCTGTTCAAACCAGCGTTGAAAAGGAGCATACCCTTGCAAGGATACAAGCCCAATGACGAATGCCACCAGCGGTGTGGCAACAAGGTTCAAAGGTTCGTGCAGCGCCAACGTAGCGGCAATCCCCACAGCGCTGCCAAGCAACAGCATAAGAAAGATGAAGATCACTCTGACAACCAAACGGTTGGCGCGAATTTGAAGTTGCGCATCTTCACCCTCCTGCGCTATTGGATTACTCAATGCTGGCAGGATGAGCAATGGTGTTAAATTGATAAGCATTATCCCGATCAAGATCAAAATGAAATAATTGGCAAAGATGGCGCCCGCGTCTGCAAAAAAAGGATCGGCGACTGCATAAACCACACCAAACAAAACCCCGGTCAAAGTGATCCAGGAATAAAGGCGGTACAGATTATTCATCCGTTGCCCGGAAATTAAATTATTTTGGAAATATAAAATGAGGAAATAAAACCCAGGCAGCGCAGAAATCCCCAACAAGGCAAGCGGACCAAAGTAATATCCCTGTTTATGAAATATAAAAAACAAAACAGCCGCCGCAGTCACTGGAATGATCAAATAAAAAAAGAGGGCTCTGGTCCGCCAAGCCAGGCGGCGAAAATCTGGCTGCGCAAAAATGTGTACCCCAAGCAGAACAACACTACCCAGAATGGCAAATAAAAAGCTGAGTACATAAGTGTTGGGCGATACCTGTTGGGTGACTTGCGCAATTGCCATGAAAATACTGAGTACATAGAACACGGTCCAGACCCAGACAGGCAGGTCCTTGATCGGGCGCGGAAAGACCCAGTGAAAATGCCAGGCGATGGGCAGCCAAAGCCAGAACGCTGCACGAAGTACATATTGTGCCCCAAGTTCATGCTGTCCTGAAAGAACACTGGCTGAGAACCAGACGGCAATCACAAAATTGAAGAGAACAAACAGGGTGCGCTGGCTGCCACGCGGTCGCAGGAACAACAATCCCAAGAGTCCTGCTGCATAAAACAAGTATGGCATGAACCACTGGGTGAGCAGACGAGCAGGCAGAAATGAAAGTGATGGAGATTGCATAACATGATACTTTTCCTGTTCTTTGCCATCACGCAGGACAGTCACGGGTATTTTTTCACCGGGTTTGTACCCATCCCATAAAAAAGGTGCATCCAGATTATTACTAAAATCTTCAAAGGGCTTGCCATCGACGCGGATGATAATATCTCCTGCCTTAATTGCTTCAGCAGCACCCAGCGGCACATCCACATCAGTAATAATGCCGTTGCTGCTATCGACGTCCAATCCGCTGTAGGGCTTGAAGAGGAAAAAATAGGTTGTATTTACTGCCAGGTAGATCAGTAAAATTGTTGGCAAGATATATTCAAATGTGTAAAAAAGGCTTTTGTTTTTCAGCACCATTACCTTCCGAATAAATTCAGTATACAAACTGCCAAATAAAATAACATATTTTTCGTCTTATTACCATATCCAAAGGAATGGCTATTTCCGATTCAAA
>JAIFKY010000319.1:0-2485 GCA_020049345.1 Anaerolinea sp. | reverse complement strand
GCCAAAACAAAAAATGAGCCTGCAAAACGCAGGCTCATCAACTAAACAAATTTGCTTTCAATGAAAGTATGGAGGCAGAGGACCTTCCCCGACGGCAGGGTTCCCCTTTCATGCTGCCGCCCCGGTAGACAACAACTTAAGGAAGGTCCTCTCGGCAGCGTAGCCCCTGGCACTGCGCAGGTTTTCTCCCCCTTGAACAAGGTTGCGGATTATTGGTCCGCAAGATCACCGTTCACTAACCGTCGTCATTATCGTCCTATTACTAACCTGAGAGAATAGTCTCGGGTTTTAAAAGCCTAGACGTTTGTACTTTCCTTAAAGTAATGGCTTGAATCCCCAGCCTTTTTCGGTTAACCTATTGATAAAGGAAAACAGCCATGCAGCCTAATGGAAAAATCAACGTAGTAATTCTGGACGATCACCAAAGTATTATTGATGGGTATGTTCTGCGGCTCAGCCAAAGCCCAAAAATTGAGGTGGTCGCTACTGCAAATTTCGCAAATGAGCTGGAGCCTATACTGGAAAAATTTCCCACTGATGTTCTGCTTCTGGATATCAACGTCCCGATCTCAATAGAAAATGCCGCCCCTTTTCCCATTTTACATACTATCTCCAAGCTTATGGAGCTTTATCCGCACCTGAATATTCTGGTTATTTCCATGTTCGCTGAACGCGGTCTGATCCGCAGAATAATGGAGGCGGGCGCGAATGGATATATTCTCAAAGATGATCGTGTCACTCTAATCGACCTGGCAAACGTGGTGCTGACAATTGCCAGCGGGGGGATTCACTTCAGCCAAAGGGCGCACCAATTATTTCTCTCAGACCAACTCACGAAGACGGGATCTGATTTGAGCATTCGACAGTTGCAAGCGCTATCGTTGTGTGCCGCGTATCCAGACACTCTGACGACGGATCTGTCGAAAGAAATGGCGATTGCCAATTCGACCTTTCGCAACTTGCTTTCGGGCGCTTATATCAAGTTGAACGTGCGCACGCGCGCGGCAGCCATCGCAAAGGCCCAAAGTCTGGGAATTATTACCCCAATCTCACCATCTGCGCCAATTGTGGGGTGACTGGTTTGTGCTGTTTTTTTTCAACAAGATTTGTGACATGGGTAATGCTTATCCCAGTCATAATAAAATGTACTGGATATTTTTGACGTCATTCCTGCCTTCGCAGAGAATGACAACTCAAAATCAGTATTAGTATTCTAAAATGCTACGCGTTGCGTTTTTTGGTAGTGAGCATTTCTTATGACCCCGCGATCACAGAACTCGCATCGGTTCGGTATAAACCCGAATCCGTCAAAAAAAGTACTTCAGAATCTACAATGAACCTCTGGGGATTCCACACAGTTAATTTTCCTCAGAGCCAGATATTACAACCCCCAAGATGGCAGATTCCAATCACGAGATACGTGGGGAGGAAATGCTATATATCGCGCGTCGTTGAATCGTTACGCATACGGTTACAACAATCCTGTTTTATACACTGACCCGAGCGGTAAATGCGGCGACCCTGTTACTTTGATGATTTGCTTGGCGGTCGGAGGCGCATTTATTGGCGCGGGATCTGATTTGACTTATCAGCTATATCAAAACGGCGGAAATTTGGACTGTGTGAATTGGGGCGAAGTCGCATTACTGGGCGGCGCGGGCGCGATTGCTCTGCCAGCCATTGTATTGATGGTGGCAAATCCAGAAATCACTGTTCCTGTTTTTGTGACGGGATCAATGTGGCTAGCCAATCATCCAAACGTAGCTTATACAGCACAGGCAGCCCTTGCAGGACTGGAGTCCTATGGGCTTTACGATGCTATACATAACGGTAATCAAGACACAGCATTTTACATGGCCACAGGCTATTTGCAATCTGGAACATCGGCTTTGCTTCAATGGGGTAATTCTACTGCCTCGATATTTAAGACTGGATATTTAAATGGGCAGCCAAGTTCACCATATAGATTGTCTCCTTTAAGAATAACAAAGGATTTTGGCAAGACAATTCTAGAAGGTCGTCCTGGACCTTTCAATTATGGAAACCAACTATATCCTGATCTGAGAGAGACATCGATAGTGGAAGGTAAGGTTGTTCTTAATGCTAATGAATCTGCAAATGGGAAATTTATATGGGTACAGGAACTTGATGGCACAATACGGATTGCTCAAGACTTACAGCGAGAGCAGGGAGTATTTAGAACTATTCATCCCATGTTAGCCAGAGGACAACAGGTAATATCTGCGGGGGAAATGGAATTTATTGAAGGTGAGTTACAATGGATCAATAATGGTTCAGGCCATTATGTACCAAATTTAGATGAGGTTTATGATGTGCGTAACATACTCGTTGATGCATTTAAGTTATCAGGTCCAGCGGAAGTTGTGCCATATATAGTATTACAACGCAAGGTTAGGGGAGAAAGTCGCTAATTGAGCCAGCTTTCTCTTGCGGTGTGAAAGATAAGCGGCAAAATTGCATTTCT
>JAIFKY010000170.1 GCA_020049345.1 Anaerolinea sp. | reverse complement strand
GGCGGCAGGGTTGCCGTGACAAAATCAGGTTCAACGGCAGTCGCCGAATTTGAATCGACTCCCATTGAAATGCAGGATGTTAAAAGCAAGGCGCTTATCAGAATTATCTTTTTGAACATGGAACTCCGTAAATATAAAAATAACCACGCAAGATTAAAACATCATCATCTGTCCGGTTGATTTTTCAACCGGATCACTGGCGATCTGTTCTTCAAATGTTTCACGCGTCAAAATGGGAACTTCAAGCAGGCTTCGCAGTAAACGATATTTTACGAGTTTGTATTTTTTCAACTGCGCCGCAAGCGCGGGATCGCGATCCTGTTTGTACGCGGCAAGCGCGGCGCGTCCGCCGGGGATGACGAGTATGGTGTTCGGCGCAGCGTTGTGCAGAGCGCGCCCTAACAGCGCAGAAGCCAGTACGTTAAATGTCCGCGCGCGCTTTCCGTTCTCTTCCCAAAAGAGTAGTTTATCCTGTTTGCGCGTTTTGTATCCCAGCCTTTTTCCAATTGTTTCGATCAGCGCATAAATATTATTCAACTCTTTGCGCCGCGCAAGCGCAACATCTTCTGTGCGCAGATTCCAGTGGCCGGATTCTCTTTCTGCGTACGAGTTCAAAACCGCATAGATCAAACCTTTGGATGGCGTTTGCAAACCTGTAAATTGCGGATACAGCATCTCTTCCATTTCAAGATAAATTACTTTGTGATTCTTTTGTAAATAATTAACAATCGCCATTTCCACGCGATCTGAAAGCGATTCATTCTGGGCGGAACGCGGCGAAGTTGAAGAACCCCACATGCCCGTGTCCACCCCTTCACCTGTTGAGAAATGAACAAACCGCTCATCATCTTTTAACGCAGATTCGAACATGGCATTTGTTTTTCGTAAGGCTTCATCAAATTCCTGCTCAGGTTTTTTCAGCGCGTTCGCTTCGGCTAAGGCGATTAAGCCTGCGGTGTGTACGTGTAAATAATGGACAGGTTCGCCGCGAGAGATCAAAAAATCATAAACGGCTTTCCGAATCATTTCACTGGTTTGTTCGCGCAAACTGCCAGTTTGCGTTATGTTTTTCCAAACAACCTGCGCCGCGTCGTGTTCTGTTCTCACCGCCACGCTCTGCAATGAAAATCCTGCGGCGCTTGCGGCTGTAAAAGCAGAGGTGAGATAGGCTGGCTCAGGCTCGGGGAGCAGGGCGAAAAATGGTGTGCCTTCAGGCAGCAAGTCGTTCAGGTGATTAAATGCCGAGTGCAGGGCTGTTGCGTTCCACGCCCAATCATATCGGCGGCGGCGCAGCGCAACTTTGTACGGTTCCACTGCCTCCTTGCCCCACAACCAGCCCGCCCACAAAGCCGAAAGAGTCCAAAAGGCTTGGTTCGGGCGCGGCACAGAACCAATCACCGCGGCAATCGGAATTTCTTTTTTGACGACCTGTGCCAGGTTTTTCAAGCGACCTTCATAAATTAAGATTCCGCCGCTCTCTGGAATTTTTGCGGGCCATGCTTCGCACGGGACAGTTGATCCTGTTTCAGCCCACAGGCTTAGTCCACGCTCCAGCATCATCCACACATTATGCTCTCGGAATTGCCCGGGCGTGCTCAACTGCTTGGGGCGCGGGCGTTCGGCAGGGTGCGCCCAAAGCGTATTGCCTGAATCGCAGGCCAGTAAAACAAGCGCAGTTAATGCGCGTTTTCTTTCGGCAGATACATTTAAACTGTCAAGCCGGTTGATAATGGTAGTCAGCGCGTACAGCGGGCGCGGCAAATAATGTCCAATGGCTTCTTCGGCATAGACCCGATCTTCATCGTTTAGCGCAACGACTTTTTCAAATGCCCGCGAGCGGTGCAATGCGTCTGTTTCGGCGATCTTTTTTGCGCGTTCAACATCTTCTTCTGTGACGGCGCGTTCACCTGAATCGCCGCAGTGTTTACATTCGTAAATACGCGCGTAAGGCGCGGATTCTCCTTTGCGCCACAAAAAAGCCCGCGCATAAATTTGCTGATTGCACTTTTCGCATGAGGTGAAATACAAAGATTGCAGGTGTCCCGCCAGTCTTTCCTCCCCTTTTTTGACGGCGCCCAAATCGGCCAGCGCGGCGGTGAATTCAGACTGCGGCGGCGGGTTGGCGAACATTTCCAGCAGAAAGCGTGTGACAGGGTTGTTCGCCGTCACCAGCACGCGGTACCCACTGCGTGCGGCTTCCAGAACCAGCCGCGGGGAGAACCCGAATGGGTCGAGCAACCAGGCTGAGGGTTGATTTAGATGCGAGAGCCAGGCTGAGATCACGCCCTCTTCGAGCGCGGGTAAAAATCGTGAGAGCGGTCCCGGGTCGGCGGGATTCAATCCGGGGATGTAAGGTTGAAAATCCATCTTGGGTTAAGTATACATGAGTCCACTGCAAAAACCATTCACCACTGAGAACACGGAGCAGGGAAAATACAAAATCTGCACAAATTCAGTTTACGCTATTCCGAATCCACAAAAAAACTCAGTGTTCTTTGTGCGCTCTGTGGTGAATCTGCCTTTTTGCAGTAGAGTCATACATCTCCCCGTAAAAAATGATGACGAAATTACCCCTCCAGCGGGTCTGAGAGCGCTTTGCGCGGCGTGGAGTTCATGTCAATTTCGATTGCTGACAGCAGAATTTGAATTCCCAAAATAACGGAAAGTGTGGGCAGCATGACCGTGCCAGTGGGCGCGGGGATGTTTTGGCTTGCGTATTCGATCCACTTGATGCTGCCAAATATGCCGCCAAATAACAGGAGCGGAACGCCGACCATCAAATATAAAGACATCATGGAGAAGTCATAAATGTAATACTTTAATAAGATGCGCCGTAAAAAAGTAAGCAGTAGTTTTAATGGAAACTCAAACAACGTGCGTCTGATGGACAGGTGCGAAGTCTCATTTCCGTACCGCGCCGGAATGGAAATATCCACAACCGCAGCCTCAAGCAGGTATAAATTGGCGAGCATGGATGTCTCAAAATAGTAGCGATGATCTATTTTGTTGAGTGGCAGTTGGGCAAGAATTTCAGCGCGGATGGCGAAGAAGCCGTTTGTAGGATCAAAAATTCCCCAATACCCCGTTGCCGCTTTGGTCAGAAAACTTAATCCAAGGTTTCCCACGCGGCGCACAAATGGCATTTGTTGCAGTGACTGAAAATCACGAAAGCGATTACCTTTCGCGTAGTCTGCTTTGCCTTGAACCAGCGGCGTGATGAGCGCGGGAATGTGCGCCGCATCCATTTGCCCATCGCCATCAAGTTTGACGACAATTTGCGCGCCCAGTTCGAGCGCCTTACGAAAGCCGGAGATCATCGCGCCCCCCACTCCTTGATTTTCCGCATGGCTGATCAGGGTAATTCTCCCGTCGGTTTTCGCTGTCGCAGTCACAACATTTGCGCTTGAATCAGGGGACGCATCGTTTACGACAATAATGTGTTTTATGTAGTCAGGCAATCCGCGCAGGACAGATTGAATGTCGCGCTCCACGCCGTAGGCTGGAATAACGACCGCGATGTTGAATTTTGTAAAATTCATGAAAGCGATTGTACTCGAAAAGGTGATAGAATCGGCGAAAGGAAAAACTATATGGCCTCCGGGGAACAAATTCTCATTGTTGAAAGTGATCCAGATATTGCCGATTTGATCGGAAGACAGTCGTTACAACCACTTGGGTACCAGGTGACGGTGGTGGGCGATGCGGCTTCTGCGATCAAAGTTGCGATTCAGACCAGCCCCAGCTTGATCCTCGCCAATTTAAATTTTCCAGGACTAAGCGGAAAAGACATGCTCGCCGCGCTAAACTCACAAGGAGTCAAATCTCCAGTGATTGTGATCGCCGAAAAAGGTCAGGAATCTGACGCAATTCAAGCCTTTCGGCTCGGCGCGGCTGATGTAATTTTTTGGCCCCTGCGCGATGCGGAAGTGGTTTCCATTGTTGAGCGCGCCTTGCGCCAGACTCAGGAAACGCGTGAACGTCAAAAATTAGATCGCCAATTGAAGGCGATGAATGATGAAATGCAGCATAAACTGCGCGATCTGACCACGATCCTTTCCACGGCAAAGGCTGTGGTTTCTGTCACAGATCAGCGCGTGTTATTTGATATGATTCTTGAAAGCGCCATTCAGGTCGCTGACGCAAATATGTGCTGGTTAATGCTGCGCGATGATCGCAGTAAAGCCTATCTATTGCGCGCGCAACGCGGCCTGCCTGAATCATGGGCAAAGAAAATGAATCAGCCGGTTGACGACGGAATCAGCTCGCTTGTGGCGCTTTCTGGCGAGAGTCTGGTCATGAGCGGCGTTCCCTTGCAGAAGTTGAAAGTATCTACCTTGGGAAAATCCATCGGAGTGATTCCGATCAAAATACAGGGCGAAGTCATTGGCTTATTAATCGTTGTGCGAAAAGTAGACAGCGAAATAACCCGTGAGGCGCAGACCCTGCTTGAAGCAATGGCAGATTTTGCCTCCATCTCGTTGGTCAATGCGCGCTTGTTTCACGCGTTGGAAAAAACCGCTGAGAATGCTCGTACAGGAGAAAAATACCGCTACGCCACCCTTGAATCGGTGCGCGCTTCAATTCGTAATGAACTGCAAGTGGCAGGGTATCCACTCAACTTTGTTTTGACAGAGATGCCCGGTCCGCTTAACCCCGAGCAACGGCAGGCGCTTGAATCTGTGCAGGTGGCATTACAGCGTCTTGCGCGTTCTTCTGAAAAAACCGTTGTCCCTCCACAATAAGCAGGCAATGACAAAGTTGCTCGTATGACAAAACAGGATCTAATCTTACTTGCATTAAATCCATCACCAATTTTGGATTTAATGGAGCGGGCTTTGTATGCGGCAGGCTTTGGTGTGGCAATTGCGCATGATCGTTTGGGGTTGGATAAGTCGGCGCAGGAATCCATTCCCGCATTGTTAATCATAGGCGAGAAGTTTGCAGACCAGGATGGTTTCGCTATTTCGCTGGAAGTTTTAGAACGTTTCCCGACCTTACCGATCATTTTATACGCAGACAAAGATACAACCGGGCTTTCCAAGTCTGTGATCAAGACTGGGCTAAGCGGCTATCTTTACCCTCCACTTACCATCAATGATATTGTTGATGAAGTTCAAAGGAGCCTCGCGCGAGCCAGAAAATTGGGCGATTGGCTGCGCCGCGAAGTAAAACGCACCACTTCTTCGCTTGCAGAAAAAGCCGAGTTTTCCGAGTCTGAACGGCACAAGTTGGAGGCAGTCATTGCCAATATTCAGGATGGCGTGATTGTGATGGACAAGAATAAAAATATCATGCTTGTCAACCGCGCTGTGCGCGATATTTTCAATCTGGACGGTAAAGCGTTTGTTGGCAGACCGCTTGATGATGTAATTGCAAACGCAGATTTACAGGCGTTATTGTTTCGCGCCAATGAGGGACCTTTAAAATATCACGAGATCAATTTTGATGATGGACGTGTGTTTAATGCGCAATACACACCCATTCCCCAAATTGGCGCCGCCATCACCATGCAGGATATTTCCTATCTCAAAGAACTTGACCGCCTGAAGAGCGATTTTATTCATACAGTTTCACATGATTTGCGCTCTCCACTAACTTCAATTATGGGGTACACAGAACTGGTTGAGCGCACCGGGCCGCTTAATTCCAATCAACAGGAATTTTTACGCCGTTTGCAGGGCAGTATTCAACATATCACCACGCTGATCAACGACCTGTTGGATTTGGGTCGTCTTGAAGCAGGTTTTGATACGCGCCGTGAAATTGTTCACCTTGAAAATGTATTGAAATATTCGCTGGACATGTTTGAGGGACAATTAAAGAAAAAGAATATAAAACTTGCCGTGGATGTTGCGGAAGATTTAAAGACATTACGTGCAAACCCCATCCGCATTCGCCAAATGATGGATAATCTTATCGGGAATGCCATTAAATACACACAGCCCGAAGGTATGGTGCGTGTGAATATGTCCATGATGGGAAATCAAATTATTCTCAAAGTGGAAGATACCGGACCGGGAATTCCACCTGAAGAGCAGGGGCGTATCTTCGAGAAATTTTATCGCGCAACCAATACCATTGAGAGTGTAGATGGATCCGGTTTGGGGTTGGCAATTGTCAAATCCATTGTGGATAGCCATCAGGGACGTGTTTGGGTGGAATCAACCGTTGGAAAAGGTTCTGCTTTTATCGTGCTTCTCCCCGCACAAGACGAGCCAATTAAATAGTAAATTAAAAATGCTGCCGCTGAGTAAAAAACTCAGCGGCAGCTTTCGCCAAAGGAGGAGACAGGAGGAGTATTGCAGAGGTGTTTATTTTGTCTCCATCCTTATAATAGTCCACTCCCAATAAATTTGCCATCGTCAAATGTAACATATTGATTGTGACGATATTCACAAATATTTCATGACTTGCCAAGAAACAATCGTGCCTGTGAGATCGCTTCCTGCACATTTTCGTATGCCTGCACGGTGAGCGCCGGGGTTTTGTTGCCTGTAATCATCTTTGACACACTGCGCCCTTTTTGATGCAGGCACAATACAGGTTTTTCCATGCACAAGGCAAAGCCGATCTCGTAGCCTACGCCATGCGAAGGGACGCTGACTTCAGCGATGAGCACATCACAATTTTTGACCCAATTTACATCGCGTTCATAAACATCCTGCGGGGCGAGTTCGCGTTCGTTTTCCATCACGTCTGACTGTGCCAAATGTGAGGTGGGAATCTCATGCCCATCGGCAGTGAGCGCGGCGACGATCTTTTGATAATCGGCTTCCAGTTCGCGTCCGCCGGTGATTGAACATGCAAAATAAATATTCATTTGTTTTTATTGGGCAGGCGTGAAAGGATTGAGTTGGAAGAATCGCGCTTTTTTTGAGGGGCAGAGGGAAGTGAGCCTGATCGCTTGCTTTCCAGTTCGTTGCTGAACCCCATCCAATCTTCAACAAGGATCACAAAATGCGGGGTCTTATCTTTGAAGAAGAGCGGCGAAAGGAACAATCGCAATGAAGATTGTGACATGGGGTAGCCATTTAATTCGAGCACGAGCGCGGTCATTTTTGCCAAAGGCTCAATGATCTCTGCCCGCCAGTTTGAAACGCTTTGCGGCGGGAACAATGCGCCCATGTTTGCAGACGACGCGCGGCGAATTCTTTTATACGAAATATTCAGGCGCAAAAACGGGGTTACCAGTCGCAGGTGGTCATTGAACGGCTGCACGTACGCGCTCTTGCGCGCGATTAATAATAAAATTCCAAGGAATAAACTTAACCCGCCGATGCTGGTGAAAGCCAGCCAGCGCCAGTCTTCAAATCCCCAACTGCGAAGCCCCCAGGATAACCCAAGCAAGGCAAGCCCCAGCGTAAAGATCGCAGGCCACCAGCGATTGAGCATGTGCGTGTAAACGACAAGCGGATAACGACGACCACCTTTTGCCATGATTGATTACCCGCTTCTTTCCTGACCCGTTTGCGGGTCACTGTTTAATTTGGCGCTTAACTGGCTGATGGCTTGGGTGAGGTGCTCGCCGCGCAGGCTGAAGGTAATATCTCCGCGCGTCTTTTCGATGATGCCGCGCGCCAGATCGGTTTGGCGGCGGAGTCCGTTGGTAATTGCGTCTGGGTAATCCATGGTGACCATGACCGAATAAATCTCGTCCATGATGCCAAGCAGGCGTTCAACTTCGGGAGAGTATCCATGCCGTAGAATGTCCAGGCTGCGGCGGCGTAACTCGCCGACGACTTCTGCCAACCCGTTGAGATATGTTGAGGGTTCAACGACCAACTCTTCGGGAGTCTGGAGCGGTTCATTTCGGATGAGGGCGCAGGTGACGTTTGCCTCCACAAATTCCTTTAACGCATCCTGAGTGTATCCGGCGTAAAAAAGGTCTGGGTATGATGCTAAAGAGGCGCGTAGTGTATCTGCCATTTGGCGGGCTTCCAGCAAATGGGCGTTCATGGTGTCTGCTTCTTCGCGGTGTACGGCGCGGATGGCGAGTGAACAGGCGCGGGTTAGTTGGCGCGCCAGCGCAAGGGCGTGGTCACGTGCTGAGGTGCGCGCGTCGAAGGTCTTGCGTATGCGGTCTGTGATCTGTTCGAGTTTGTGCATGGTGGCTCAGGCTTCTTTGGGTGGTTCGGGCGGCTGTTGAAAGGGGCGGAAAAGAGTATCTGCCAGGGTATTGTTGACGGGCAGGTGAATTTCTCCGAAGGCGGTTTCATAACGCGCAATGTTTTCGGTGAGGGCTCTTACCAATAATTTTGCGCTGAGCGGCGTCATGACCACACGCGAGCGGATTTTTGCCTTTGCTTCGCCAGGCAGGAGGTGGGCGAAGTCTATGACAATATCTGCCGGTGAGTGGGCGATGCGCGCGAGGTTGGCGTATACAAGTTCAAGATCTGCGGGAAGTTCAAGAACAGGGCCGGTGGGTTTGGGGGGATTTTGGGGAGTGGTCATGGGGGAATCCAAAGGATGGTGCGGGTAAATCCAAAGACTTCGGAAGTCTTTTACACTTCCGAAGTCTTTGATGTGAGTATGTGATTAGAAGGGAATGTCGTCCTCAGGGGGAAGTTCTGCCATTTCCATTCCGCCTCCGCCTGCAATCGGTCCGCTTTCGTTATCGCCGCGTGAAGAGAGGAAACGTACGGTGGTGGCTGTGATTTCAAACGAGGTGCCGACAGTTCCGTCCTGTTTTGTCCAAATCTTTGGTCCACCGGTGCTTGGGTCTGCGCTGATGCGTCCTTCCACCAATACCTTGCTGCCTTTTTTCAGGAATTGATTGCAAGTTTCTGCTTGTTTGCCCCATGCGCTGATGCGGAACCAAATGGTCTTCTTTACTTTTTCGCCGTTGGCGCTTGTGTAGGCTTCGCTGACTGCAACAGAAAAACTGGTGACTGCCTGTCCTGATGGGGTGTAGCGCATTTCAGGATCTCGACCAAGATTGCCAACTAAAATAGTGGTATGAAATGACATGACATTCTCCTTGGGGGTTAAGGTACCCGCCGCAATTTACGGCGGGGAAAATATGACAATTTGTATTTTACTCTTAACTTACCCTGTTTGTTAAAAACTTTAACGTTTTACTACCCAGGTTAACTGAAATAAAAAACACCCAAATAAAAAAACGCGACCATAAATTATGATCGCGTTTTGATTTATAAGCTTGAGATTAACTCATGTGTGCCAGTCTTGGGTCAAGCGCATCGCGCAAGCCGTCGCCCAGCAGGTTGAATGCCAGCACGGTTAGCATGATTGCCAGCCCGGGGTAAAAAACAAGATGTGGCGCAGTGAATACCTGGTTACGTTCCGAGCCGAGCATGGCGCCCCATTCGGGTGTTGGCGGTTGCGCGCCGAGTCCGAGAAAGGATAATGCGGCGGCATCCAGAATGGCAGATGCAATACCGAGCGTGCCTTGCACGATCAACGGGGTGAGTGCGTTGGGCAATATGCGTTTGAAAAGAATTTCGTAGGTGTTTCCGCCAAGAGCGCGTGAGGCCGAGACATAATCCATTTCGCGGACGGAAAGCACACTGCCGCGCACAACGCGCGCATAGGCTGGGATGGATACAATGCCAATCGCGAGCAGGGCATTGATCAGCCCGGGACCGATGACGGTCACAATGGCAATCGCCAAAAGCAGGGATGGGAACGCCAGCAAAACATCCATCACGCGCATGATCAGGTTGTCAATCCAACCGCCAAAATAACCGCCAAGCGCACCGAGGATTGTTCCAATGATGATGGCAAAAGAGACGGTGGAAAGCCCGATCATTAAGCTCAGGCGCGCGCCGTATAACATGCGGCTGAATTCATCACGCAGGTTGCCGTCGGTGCCCATGATGTGCTGCGGCTGGTCTGTGGAACAGCCCAGGATGTAGATGCAGGGCGAGGAGCGTTTTTGGACATTCTGAGGTGGCTTTGCATCCAACATGGAAAGGGTCGGACTGTAGGGCGCGATCCATTGCGCGGTGAGCGCGATTAAGATCAAAATGGCCAGAATGATCATGCCAACGACCGATGATTTACGGCGGAAGAGCCGGCGGCGGGTGATTTGCCACAGGCTGACCGAGTCGAGCGAGAGGGCGCTGGGTTCTAGTTTTGAGATGGGGGGAGTTTCTGTGGTCATGATCAGTTCCTAGTTCAAGCGGATGCGGGGATCGAGATATGCATAAGAAATATCCACGATCAGATTCAGCGCAACAAAGAACATTGCAATCACCACAGTAAACCCTTGCACAATTCCATAGTCGCGGGCGGTGATGCCATCGTACAAAATGCGTCCGACACCAGATAAGTTGAAAACGGTTTCTGTTAATACCGCGCCGCCCAGCAAGCCGCCTAAAGATAAGCCGATGACGGTGGCGAGGGGCAATAAAGCATTCCGAAACGCATGTTTCAAGATGACTGCGCGGCGGGATAACCCTTTGGCGCGCGCTGTGCGGATGTAATCCTGCCCGAGCACTTCCAGCATGGAGGAGCGTGTCATGCGTGCAATCAAAGCCATGGGAATGGTACTCAACGCGAATGCAGGAAGGATCAAATGAACCACCGCATCTTTGAGAACTTCGCCATTGCCGGTTAGTATGGCATTGAGAATGTTCATTCGACTAAAGAAGTCGGAAATATTATAGATAAAAGTGCCTTTGGTAAGTTCAAGTCCCCATACTTCAAAAAATGGAATGGTAATGAGTCCGGCGGAAAGGCGGCCGGATGGCGGAAGTTGAAATGGCGTTCCTTTTAATGTGAGCGCAAAAATATACGCAAGCATTAATCCCAGCCAAAAGACCGGCATGGATACGCCGATATTTGCCCACATCATGGTGA